>DAOLIP010000070.1:0-19288 GCA_035328475.1 Ferruginibacter sp. | reverse complement strand
TTTTAAAAATAAAGCGCCGAGTATCAAAAATACCGATGCTCCCATTAGACAGCAGTACCCACAGATTTTGTTGTTTATCATAGAGCAGTTGCCACACGCTGTTATCCGGCAGGGAGTTCTTATCATTGGGGTCGTGGCGGAAAGTGAGAAAACGGCTTCCGTCAAAGCGCTGCAGCCCATTCGCCGTTCCGATCCATATATAGCCCTGGTCATCCTGTATGGCATTGCCGGTATTATATGCCGCCAGGCCGTTGCTTACCGAATAATGCGTAAAAGAATATTGCCGTGCTTCCTGGCCAAACAGGCACTGCAGCGGTACAAAGAGGGTAAATAAGAATAAGATTCTCCGCAAGGAATTATTTTTGGTTTCCACTCCAAATATACCCAACCCTTGTATTAATTGTACGAATTGCTGTATGAACTGCGGTTATGGGGCACCAACCCGGTCAATTCCTGTATGAACTGTTTTGCAAATGCCATCCTTCAAACGGTTCATGTTCCGATATATGCAATTCAGTCAGCCTGTATTTCTGCCCCGCATTCAAAGCCGGTAAACTTGCATTCAAATCAAAAAAAGTATAGCCATGCAAAACAACCCATTGATCTTTACAGAACCAAAGACCCACACCTCCGGTGCCGGGGGAAAAAAGATACTGTTTGCCAGTTTCCCGGCCGACGGGCATTTTAACCCGTTAACCGGACTGGCAAAACAATTACAGGCAGCAGGCCATGATGTGCGGTGGTACACATCGCCCACGTATGAACAGAAACTGGCCAAACTGCAGATCCCCTTCTTTCCATTTAAAGAAGCGGTGGATGTAAGTAACAACGATTTTGATAAGGCATTCCCCGGCAGGCTTAAACACAAAACGCAGATCAGCCGCCTGAAGTTTGATATCATCAACGCCTTCATTAAAAGGGGGCCGGAATATTATGCCGACTTACTGAGAATATATAAGGAATTCGCTTTTGACCTGGTGGTGGCCGATGTGGCCTTTACCGGGATCCCTTTTGTAAAGGAACTCATGAAGATCCCCGTGATCTCCATTGGTGTTTTCCCGCTTCCGGAAACATCCAAAGACCTCCCGCCAGCGGGTTTGGGAATAACGCCTTCCAGGTCGTTTCTTGGCAAACTGAAGCAAAGCCTGCTCCGTTCAGTCTCCGATCGCATCCTCTTCGGCAAACCTAATAAGATCATGTTTGAGATCTTTGAAGCATATGGAATACCGCATAATGGAGAAAGCCTTTTTGATATGGCGATAAAAAAATCCGACCTTCTTCTGCAAAGTGGTACGCCGGGTTTTGAATATTACCGCAGCGACCTCAGTAAGAACATACGATACATCGGGGCCCTGCTTCCATATGCTTCGGGAGCCGCAGCCAAAACCTGGTTTGATGCACGTTTGAACCAATTTGAAAAAGTAGTGCTGGTAACGCAGGGAACGGTGGAAAAGGATATTGAGAAGATACTGGTGCCCACACTCCGGGCATTTAAGAATACCGAGATACTGGTGGTGGCCACTACCGGGGGAACCGGAACGGAGGAACTGCGGAAACGTTTCCCCGACCGGAACTTTATCATTGAAGATTTTATTCCGTTCGGCGATGTGATGCCTTATGCCGATACGTATATTACCAACGGCGGTTATGGCGGGGTAATGCTGGGTATTGAGAACAGGCTGCCCATGATTGTGGCCGGAGTGCATGAAGGAAAGAACGAGATCTGTGCCCGGGTGGGTTATTTTAAACTGGGGATCAATTTACGAACAGAAAAACCCCGGCCCGAAAATATAAGGGCTGCGGCAGAAGCGATATTCAGTAACGGAACGTATAAAACAAACGTGGCGGAATTGAGTAAAGAATTTGCCCGCTACGAACCCAACCGGTTATTTGTAAAATACGTGGATGAAATGCTGTACCCCGGTACGGTAAAAATAAAAACAGCCATCAAACAGCTCCTGAAGAATTAAGGTTTACGTGCAACGAAACAGTTGATCATGCCGGCATAAAGCCGGCATTTTTCATAAGGAAATGTTAAGCGGATCTGCCACCGCCCAGTTCATGCGGCAAACCCCTCAATTCATGCACAGCGGGCTTTTTAAGCGGCGGATTTGGATGCAATTTTACATCGTCAAGAAACAAAAATAATAAACGCAATAAAAAATTAAACAATGAAAAAGGTAAAATTCGGGATACAGCTGGCCATACTGATGCTGGCATTTCCCGTGTATTTTTTAACAGAAATGAACAGGGCCGACCAGGAAATGAAAAGGAAACAGCCTGAAAAACAGGAACAGATCGACATAAAAAAAGCGGAGGCCAGCGAAGCGGTTAAAAGAACAACTCCCGTTCCTGAAACAACGATGATGCCCGGTTCTAAACTAATGGTGGTAAACATCTAAAACTGAAAAAATGAGAAAGCAACTTTTAAACAAGATGATCGCCCGGTTACGCATCTGCATCGCCGGGTTGATACTGGTGATCCTGAGCCTGTTCCTCTTTTCCTTTACCGTTCAAAAACTGAAGGAAGATTTTCTGAAACAATTAGGCATCAGCCAGGCGGAAGCCAACAGTAAAATAACCAGCAGCCTGCTGGGCGGTTACCTGGATCATTACGGCATCCGTAACCTGAAGAACATACTGGTGAACGACCGTGCCACTGTGGTAAAAGACATTGCAGTGTATGCAAAGCAATACGCCAATTCCGAGGCATTCAAAAAAGAGTATGCCGCTTTAAAAGAAAGCAATAAGCCGGCGCCGGCGCAAAAGATACAAACGGCTGAAGAGATGAGGGCCGACATGATCAAAGGAGCAAAGCAGTATGTGGCCAATTCGGAAGAGGCATTGAAAAAAGCCACGCCGCAAACACAGAAGATAATGGAACAGATGCTGGAGGCAGCCAAAAAGAATTTAAAAGAGGCGGAAGATCCCAATAACAAAACCATTAAACTATGGGCGCAGCATTATGAGTCCATGAAAGCGATGACGCAGCAGAGCTGGGAGAACAGCATGAAGGATTGGGAAGCAAAATATCCTGCCAACCACCTGCTGTATGTGAAGGTAAGACTGCAGTCGTTCCTGGAAGCTACCGAAGGCGTTGATTTCAATGCACAGCTCACTGATAAGAACGGCAAAAAGTATTTTGTGAATAAGGACTACGAAAGAAAGGACAATCGCTGGAAGATGGCTTTCCGTGCAGGCAAAGATGCGGTGGAAACCGCCCGTGCATTCGCCGGCCAGTGGGTGAGTGAAATTAAGTAAATATAATGTCAGCCGGAGTTTGTTGAAGACGGACTAGGATAAATTATCCAGGCGCTTTCGATAAGCTCCGGCTGACTTTCGGTTTAGATATACAGTAACGGTCTGTATGATTATCTTTGTAACTTTAAATAAGCCAAAAACGAACAGCTGATGCGATACCTCAAACTATTCCTGCTCCTCTTCCTTTTCAGCAATGCCAATGCACAAACCTGCGATTGCGAAAAAGAATTCCTGCATATAAAGCAGTTCATGGAGCGGAACTATGCCGGCTTTGGCGATAAGCTGAAGTTCATCGGTAAAAAGGAGTATGAGAAAAAAGCCGGTGAATTGCATCAGCTTAGCACAACCGCTAAGGAAAACTGCCTGCTCGTAGTTTCCCAATACCTGGATATTTTCAAAGACAACCACATCCAGGTGAGCTCAGCCTTTGACGCCACAAAATACGATTCGGTATACATCAGCGGCCGGCCGCTTGTGAATATTTCCGCAGAAAAAATTGAAACGCTTCGCCGGTCTACCACCCATGAAGGCATTTATAATTTCAATTTCGATTCGGCCTATACCATTGCCGTGTACAAGGATACAACAGCCCTGCATGATTACGTAGGGGTACTCATTGATTCAAAACTTCCGCACTGGAAAAAAGGAATGCTGAAGTTTGAAGGAAAACTGGTGAATGACAGTTTAATGAAAGGAACTTTATACATGCGCAACCACATGCCCAAGGTTGATTGGTTCTTCCTGGGAAAGAACAGCATTGGCGGCGACTGGCAGCGGGAGGGAACCAAAAGAGAAAATTTTGTGAGCAATTACCAGCCCGTGGCATCTAAAAAACTATCCGATAAAACTTTTTATATCAAGATATCAAACTTCAACCCTTCTAACTATAAACTGATCGACTCTTTATTCAAAGCAAACCAGGAAATACTGAACAGTATACCTAACCTGGTACTTGACCTGCGGGGCAATGGCGGCGGTGCCGACTTTGCGTATGCACCCATACTCCCTTATATCAGCACCGGCCCGGTAAAAACAATCGGCGTGGATGTACTGGCAACAGAAGACAATATAGCCGGCTGGAAAAAGATACTTAGCGAAGAGGATATACCGGAAGAAAGTAAGAAGTCCATCAGGAACATGATCGATAAAATGGAAAAAAATAAGAACAGGCTGGTGAATATTGCTGATGATGAGACCGATTCTTCTTATAAACAACGGGCTTACCCGGAAAAAGTGGCGATACTCATCAACCGGGGTTGTGCCAGTACAACCGAGCAGTTCCTGCTTCATGCCATGCAAAGCAGTAAGGTGATATTGATGGGAGAGAATACCGACGGCACCCTGGATTATTCAAACATGCGTGACGCTTCTTTTTTGTGCATGCCTTACACACTTCATTATGCCACTACCCGGAGCCGCCGGCTGGATGCGGGACAGGGGATTGACGATACCGGTATCAAACCAAACAGGATACTGCAGCCGGGTGCCGACTGGATAGCAGAGGCGGTTAAGGTACTGGAGCAATAAGAATAAATGGATGAACCACATAGGAACATAGGGCACATAGCGGGATAGCATTCTATTGTTTTCTATGTTCCTATCCACGTCGGTGGCGGGATAAGTTGTGGTTCAACAAAAACTTTTCTTTATAAAAGATCATTCCTGTTATTTTTGTGTATGATCAATTACAATCCCAAAGACTGGTTCAGTTTTATCTTTCGTTTTCACAAGGCCGATACCTTCCGTAAACTGCTGCCGCTTGTTATCGGCATTGCAGTATACACCGGCATCGTTTCGTATGCAGAAGTGAAGTGGTGGAACCTGGCCGACAAGGAATATATCAAGAACCTGCCGGTAATGCACAGCCTGCTGGGCTTTGTCATTTCCATGCTGCTGGTGTTCCGCACCAATACCGCATACGACCGCTGGTGGGAGGGAAGAAAGCTCTGGGGCAGCCTGGTGAATAACAGCCGCAATCTGGCGGCAAAGATGGCTGCCATACTTCCCAAGGATGATGCAGTGAACCGGAATTTCTTCCGTAAAATAATTCCGGCCTATGCCTATGCACTACACAACCATTTGCGCCGGGAAAAAACAAGGATCGAGTTATTTGAAGGAGACGGAGTGGCTCATATTGCCAAACGTATTGATGCAGATAAACACATACCCAACCAGGTAGCGGCACTGCTGACAGAACATATCACCGACCTGTACCGGGATAAAAAGATCAGTGATGCACAACTGCTTTTCATTAATCCCGAGTTAAGTTCCTTTACCGATATCTGCGGCGCCTGCGAACGCATCAAGAATACGCCCATCCCGTTTTCATACAGCGTGTTCCTGAAAAAATTCATTTTCTTTTACGTAATGAGCCTGCCCTTTGGCTTTGCCTTTACGCTGGCTTATTATTCCGTACCGGTGGTGGCCTTTATCTTTTATGTGCTGGCCAGCCTGGAGATCATCGCCGAAGAAATAGAAGATCCTTTTGGCGGCGATGCCAATGATGTGCCCACCGATAAACTGGCGGCCAATATTCATAAGCATGTGGGGGAGTTGATCTGAACAAACATTGGCACACCTATGATTTTTTATGACGGCATGCCCAATTCCTTCAGCCGGTGAATATGTGAATGCAATGCGTTCCGGAAAGTAGGTTTTAAATTATAGGCAAAGCCAAACTCTTTTGCTGTTCTTTCCACAATGGGCGCAATTTCCCGGTAATGTATGTGGCTGATGTTTGGAAACAGATGATGTTCGATCTGGAAATTCAGGCCACCCACAAAATAATTCAGGAACAGGTTATTTCTTGCAAAGTCGGATGTGGTACGTAGCTCATGCACGGCCCATTCCCTTTCAATAATACCATCGGCATCCGGTAATAATTGCTCGGTGCCTTCCACTACATGCGCCATTTGGAAAACGGTGCTTAAAATGCACCCGGCGGCCCAGTGCATAACAAAGAACCCGATCAATACCTGCCACCAGCTGAATGGAGTGAATAGTATGGGTAAACCGATAAATACAAAAAGATAAAGGATTTTCACCGATACCATTTTTATATATTCCGCAGTGGGGTTCACATGATGCTGCCGGGTAATTCCAGCTTTATTGTATTCTACCAGTTGCGTAAAATCCTTCACCAGTTTTGAAATGGTCATCAGCCCGTAAAAAAGGAAAGCATGGATGTACTGATAGTGGTGTATCTTTTTCAGGGGCGCATATTGTGATAAACGGATCGGGCCTCTTGAAGCAATGTCCTGGTCGTATCCTTCAATATTGGTATAAGCATGGTGCAGGTAATTGTGCTGTATCTTCCAGTTGAAAACGTTGCTGCCCAGTAAATACATGGTACCGCCCAGCAGTTTATTCACCCATTCTTTTTTTGAATAAGAGCCATGTACCGCATCGTGCATTACACACATACCAATGCCCGCCATACCAACGCCGATTACAACAGCCATCCCCATGGCAATCCAGGCATTCATGGGTACAATGAACAGCAATACAAAGGGAACAATGTATATTGCCAGCATCACCGCTGTTTGGATGCGTAATTCCAAATTCCCTTTTGTTGATATGCCTCTTTCCCGGAAATAATCATTCACATTTTTTCTTACGGCAGCTGCAAACTGTTTTTGCCGGGTATCGCTGCAAACGAATTTAATTGTTTTCATCTCACCTTATTTTCATAATGTAAAATATCAAAATCACAAAAAAAACAGAATGACCTTCGTCAGAAAACCATATGAGAGTAAGCAGCAGTATGAGCGGGTCAGCCCCCTTGCTTATTAATCATGGGCAAACGCACTTTTTTCCGCTGGTTTACCAGTGTAAACAGTGTTACATAATGAATACCTTTTGACCAACTGGGGGTGCCTTTAGTACTTGTGTTATTCCCTTTTTGTAAAATAATATCTGAACTTAAAAAGGCCCTTTCACTGACGTCTATAATAGCCAGGCCGGCTTTTTGTGCCTGCGTGCTGTAGATGACTATTTGGCCTGTACGGCTATCGGCATTCAGATCAACAAACGTAAGGGAGATTGTATTGCTTTTCTTATTGGCGACCAGTTCCCAATGACACATTCCTGCCCTGAAAATGCCCTGATCGCTGGAAGATATATTTCAGTTTGCCGGTACAAGTCTCTTTTGGAAACTTCGAATAGATAAGGTTTGTTGTTGCGGCGTGAAGGGACTGATAGCTGCTGTCTTCTTCAATATAATTTTTATTGAGCCTTAAAATGGCCGAAACATATTTCAGTTTTGAATTTTTCACGGTATCGTAAACCCTTATGTCGGGAGTATAGTATTTTCCCAGGCTGTCGGCCAGTATTTTTTCCATCTCTTTACTTGCCGGCTGGTTATAAGAGGTTTCCACATAACCCGGTTCGGCTATTCCCGGTTTTGGCAATAATTGAAACAACAGCAACATCATTCCATATGCAACGGTAAGAGGCAGCAATGTTTTTCCGATATTGAATTTCGGTTGCTCCAATGCGGGGTTGTAGGGTACCAGTTTGGTTCCGGCAACCTGGTCGCCCAGGCGCCTGCTGGTATTGGTAAGGGCGATGGCCACTTCAATGGGCCAGATGATGCAAAAAAGATTGCGCACAAAGCATTGCATGGGGTTTGCCACTTCGCCGGTTGTATTATCCACCACCTGCAGTTTCAAAAGCCGTTTGGCAGGGCTGCGGCCATTCACAATGTCTTTGCAGAAGTAAAGGGCAAGGCCCATTATGCCCAGGTAAGCCCATGAGCCGCCCATGATATCCGGGCTTGCCTGCTCGTGTGATACTTTGAATGCATTGGAAAAATCGGAGACGATACCCGGGATGAAGAAGAGCATGCCGAGCATGGTCATAAAGAAATGATCCAGCAGCATAGCGGCAAGCCTGCCTCCTGCACTGATTTTTTTAATGGGGGTAGTGGTGGTCATGTGGTTGTTTGATTCTGGCAGTTTTTTCTGCCGGGTAAAGATACCGGGGAATCATATATTTCTTTATCATTGTTATTGCACCGGCAAAGCGATAAGGAATATTACCGCTCATTTTTCTTTATACTGTCAACTGCCTGCTTCTCTGTTGGTTTCATTCGGTCTTTATTCATCTCGAAAAATACCTCGTCGCATTTTTTTAAATAGTCTTTTATGGGAGATAATCCTACTGCCAGTCTTCTCTTATCAAGATTGATGGTATCCATGCAGGGCTTCAGCCGGGTTCCGCTTTGTTCCATGATAACCTGTGTGCCATATACCTGTTCCCTGCCTTCGTTCAGGTTGATCCTGTCTACCAGGTAAGCGTACGTAGCACCCGAAGCATTGTTATTATCCACCTCGGCCTTCATCAGCGGCAATACCCGTTTTTGAAAAGCTACATCAAAGTCGCTATGCTGAACAAGCAAAAAGTAATTGCCCGAGCTTTCCTTTCCAACCATTTGATAGCCCGGGAAACCATGCTCGTTGAGTATCTTTTTTACCAGCGGAAAATTGCTGCGTATCACCCGTTGGTATGCGGCAGCGGCGCTATCAGACGGCCTGATGAGAGCTGTGCCCTGGTCGGCCTTGTAGAGGCTGTCTATTAAATGGGAAAGTTGTTGGTTGATCTGAGCATTGCTGTACTGCTGAACAAATACCAGCAGGAGAATTATGAGCAGGCGGTTTGATGTTTTCATAATTGAACAGTTTTTTAAAATAAACCAAAAACGTGGCAGGCTTGCTGCTGTGGGAGATTGTTGCTGTGTTTGCCCCGGCTGCAAAACCTGATTAAAGAAACGAATTATTATTAAAACGTAAGGCCAATAACTAAACGGTCAACCCCATAACCAAAGTTGAGCAGGGGAGTAATGCCTGGATGTCCTTCCGTTCTCCCCCCTTAGCAGCAAATCCATCCTACGTTATAGGTAGTTGCAGTACGAGACCAGCAAGGCAAATTTAATTAATGCGCTATTTGTCAAATGGAGGGCCTTTGAATTGCAACTTGACTAACTCAAATTCTTTTAGTTTGGCATTAAACCTATAGTTAATTGTGTAGTTGAACTGATGATCAAAGCCGTTTGAAAAAACAAAAAAAAGAAACTCAGCTTCTTTCTTATCTATCCAGCCAGCCATATTAATATAAATACGTGACTTCAGTTCTTTCTGTTTTAATGTACCAACTTCAGGTGAAATCAGTCTGATATGGGTATTTTTAATCTTCTCAGGTAATTCTATATCCGGGAAATCATCAGGCTGTCCATTTTTACGTTTTCCGAAGTACAGTGTATCAAAATTGCATTTAGTTTTTTTGCTGGCGTCTGTTATAAAATCTGAAATAGCTTGAGAATAGATTTTAGTCAAATCAACCTTTGTTGGAAATTTGGCTGATTGACTGAATGCAAAAAAGGGATATAAAAAAATTAAAAGTACGAGTCTTTTCATTTGGATAATTCGTCTACAAAGTGATTTGCCCTTGCAATTATCTATAACACATAAATTTATACTATTAGCCGCATTCTCGCAAAAAAATGAATCTATATAAATCAATGGTTTGCCGTTATGTTTTTTGTATTGCTGCAGAACCAATACAACTTACCTTTGGTCCACTGAATTAAATAAGTTCTATAAACATGGTATTAAAACTTCTTCACTGGCTTGGCATTGCAGCCTGTATTGCATTAATTGTCTCCTGCTTTTTGCCCTGGGGTTATTATGCAGATATCAACCAGACCTTCACCGGGTTTTATACATACGGCAATCACTACGGCAAGCCGGGTAAGTTTTTACTGCCAATGGGTTTATTGATATTGGTATTTATGCTGCTGCCGAAAGTGTGGGCCAAGCGGGCCAATCTTTTTATTGCAGCGCTGGCGCTGGCCTTTGCGGTGAAGAGTTATATCCTTTTTGGTTCCTGCTATAATAATTATTGCCCGCAACGGCAGTATGGCATTTACCTGATGTTGTTTGCTGCCGTGGTTATACTGGTGGCGGCAGTTTTTCCGAGTATGAAATTTGAGAAGAAGGTTTGAGGCTTGTAGTTTGGGGCTCTTATCAACGTCAAACTTCAAAACCGAAACCTTAATTCAATCGTTATTACGAGTGCAGCGAAGCAATCTGCTGATCCGGAGAGCAACTTCAAGGAAAAAGTTTGAGGTCTGTGGTTCTCACCAACCTCAAACTACAAATAGTTCTTAACTCTTCTTCACTTCTTTAGCCCACGCATCTTTTAAGGTAACGGTTCTGTTGAACACCGGTTTATCAGCCGTGGAATCTTTATCGAGGCAGAAATATCCTTTGCGGATGAACTGGTACCGGCTTTCCAGTGTGGCGTTCTTTAATGAAGGTTCCACTACAGCCTGCGTGATGATCTCTAATGAATGCGGGTTGATGGTATCTTTAAAATCGCCTTCTTCTCCCATTGGGTTTTCAGAAGTAAAGAGGCGGTCGTACAAACGTACCTCGGCATTCACCGCATGGGCAGCGCTCACCCAGTGAATGGTTCCTTTTACAGTGATGCTGCCGTTATCGAGGCCGCTTCTTGTTTCGGGTAAATAGGTACAATGTACCTCGGTGATATTTCCGGCTCCGTCTTTTACAAAGCTTTCGCATTTAACAATGTAGGCGCTCTTTAATCTCACCATGGCGCCCGGCGCCAGGCGGAACCATTTTTTTGCCGGCACTTCCATAAAGTCTTCCCGCTCTATCCACAACTCTTTGCTAAAAGGAACCAAACGGCTTCCCATACTTTCTTCCGGGCCATTCTCACTGGTCATTTCTTCCGTTTTACCGTCTTCATAATTATCAATGATGAGCTTCACCGGATCAAGTACGGCCATTACCCGGCTGGCTTTTTTGTTCAGGTCTTCACGCAAACAGAATTCCAGTAAACTCAGGTCAATAAAATTTTCCCGTTTTGCCACGCCGATCTTATCGCAGAAGGTACGGATGCTTTCGGCGGTATATCCTTTTCTTCTGAACCCGCTGAGCGTTGGCATGCGGGGATCGTCCCAGCCTTTTACATGGCCTTCATTCACCAACTGCAGCAATCTTCTCTTGCTCATTACGGTATAGGTCATGTTCAGCCGGGCGAATTCGTATTGATGCGATGGGAATATCTCCAGCTTTTCTATCAGCCAGTCGTACAGCTCCCGGTGTGGAATGAATTCCAGTGTGCAGATGGAATGCGTGATGTTCTCAATACTGTCGCTCTGCCCGTGTGCAAAATCGTACATGGGATAGATGCACCATTTATCTCCGGTGCGGTGATGATGGGCGTGTTTGATGCGGTAGATGATGGGATCCCTCATCAGCATATTGGTATGGGCCATATCGATCTTTGCCCGTAATACCTTTTCGCCATCCTTGTATTTCCCTTCTTTCATTTCGGTGAAGAGGGTAAGATTCTCTTCGATGGTTCTGCTGCGGTATTGATTGTCTTTCCCCGGTTCGGTGGGCGTGCCCTTCATGGCTGCAATTTCTTCGGCGGTGGAATCATCTACGTACGCAAGACCTTTTTTTATAAGCGTTACTGCATACGTATATAAGGTATCAAAGTAATCGGAGGCATAGAATTCATTGGCCCAGTTGAACCCCAGCCAGCGGATATCGTCTTTGATGCTGTCTACGTATTCGGTGTCTTCGGTAACAGGATTGGTATCGTCGAAGCGGAGATTTGTTTTACCGCCGTAGGTAATGCCTAAACCAAAATTGAGGCAGATGCTTTTGGCATGACCGATGTGTAAATAACCATTTGGTTCCGGGGGAAAACGGGTGAGAATGCTTTTGTATTTTCCGTTCTTCAGGTCTTCTTCAATAATTTCCTCAATGAAATTGAGGCTCTTTTCTTCGCTCATCATGATTTGATTTGAGCGGCAAATCTACTGAATAATGAACAAGGAACAAGGAGCAGGGAATGATGAAGTGGCCCGGCTTTCCGTTCCTTGTTCTTAATTCCTTGTTCCTTGTTCAGTATTCATTTTTTCCAACATGGCAAGGATCTTATCCAGTTTTTCCGTTTCAATTTTATTGAGCTGTATCTGGAGGGCTTCTATCTCCAGCTTCGCTTCATAATTGGTGCGGTAATCTTCCTGGGCCTGCATCCTGTCCCGTTCGCCCTGCCTGTTCTGGCTCATCATAATGATGGGAGCGGCATAGGCGGCCTGTGTGGAGAAGATGAGGTTGAGTAGGATGAAGGGATAGGGGTCCCACTGGCGTACATATCCCACTACATTCAGTAGCATCCACACAACAACAAAGGCGGATTGCCAGATGATGAATTTCCAGGAGCCCATTCCGGATGCTACGGAATCGGCAAGCCTTTGCCCAACGGTTAAGGATTCGGTGTGTTTATCGAGCCATGTTTTTGCAGACATTGTTTTAGGTTTAATGGTACAATTAAAAAAGCCTTTTTATTATGCACTATAAAAGTAAATAATAAAAAGGCGTAAAAGAATATTGAATACAGAACAAGGAACAAGGAATGATGAAATGGATCGGCTTTACGTTCCTTGTTCAACATTCCTTGTTCCTTGTTCGATATTGCTTAGGCTCTGCCCATACGCTTCAGGTGCGATGCATGCGAAACGATGGCATGGCGCATCTTGCGGTATTCAATATATTTTATGCCATACTCCTGGCAGGTTTGTTTAATGATCTTGCTGATGGCAGGGTAGTGGATGTGTGAGATCTTCGGGAAGAGGTGATGCTCTATCTGGAAATTCAACCCGCCTACCAGCCAGGAAATGAGTTTATTTTTAGTAGCAAAGTTTGCCGTGGTCTCTACCTGGTGGATCGCCCATTCATTCTCGATCTTATTGATGTCTTCGGAAGGAACCGGAAAGGCCGTTTCTTCAACGGTATGTGCCAGTTGAAAAACAACGCTTAAAATAAATCCTGCGGTCATGGCTATGATGAGGAAGCCGACCAGCCAGGGCAGGAAACCTACCATGTAAACGGGAAGAACAATCATCATAAATGCATATCCTATTTTGGCTATCCAGAAGGCAAAGTGTTCGAAAATGCTCATCTTTTTGATGGGGACTATGCCTACTTTACGGCTGAAATATTTGCGGTAGTCGGATTCAAATACCCAAACCAGCAACAGCAATGTGTAAAGGAACCATACATAAATATGCTGAAAACGATGAATGAAATATTTTTTCTGCGTGGTACACATGCGCAGCATGGGTTTGATTTCGATGTCGTCATCCACGCCGTCGATATTGGTATAGGTGTGATGAATGATGTTGTGTTTGTTATTCCACATGATGGCGCTGGCGCCCAGTGCATTCACCGAAAAAGCGGCGATGTAATTCCAGAATTTGCTTTTGCTGAAACTGCCGTGACCGCCATCGTGCATTACATTAAACCCTATTCCTGCGGTCAGCCCGCCCATCAGTAAACATTCCAGTATTGCCACCCAGGTTGGCGGGGTAAAGAAGAGTACATGCACATACAGGGCCACATAAACCGACCAGAATAAAACCGCTTTGAAATAAAGGCCGAAATTGCCGGTCATTGATTTCCTGGTTTCAATAAAGTAATCATTCACCCTTTTTTTTAATTCCTGGTGAAAAGTTGAGCCCTTGCTGTTTAGAAATTTGGGTGTAGTGGTAGTGATCATTGAATTTACTATTTACGTATTTTGTTTTATTAAGGCGTCAAAATTGTTCAGTCCTATTATTTTTTCTGAAATGAATCCTTCTGCATATTTCACCCCGATCATTTTACCGAACCATTTGTGCCGGTAGATCACACTGTCTAAAAAACCGGGTGTGGAGATATAGGTTTCCGGCCCTTCTGCATCTCCTGTATGAAACTGTGTTTTGTATGCTTTTATTGCCTCGATCTTCTGTTCAAACACATCCGATATATCGACCACAAAATCAGGTTGCAGCATCCGGTCCTGAATATAACTGAAAACATACTTGGGCCGCCAGGCTGTTTGAGGTTTTCCGTTAAATTCCGTACCGACCTTCATCAGGCCGGAAAGAAAGGCTGCATCCCTTACTAATTTTGAAGAACGGCCGTGATCCGGGTGGCGGTCTTCCGTGGCGTTGCAAAGAACTATTTCGGGCTGGTAAGCCCTTAATGCCAATATGATCTTTCGTTGATGGGCTTCGTCATTCTGAAAGAATCCATCGGCCATGCCCAGGTTCTCCCTGATGTCGACACCCAGTATCATGGCCGCATCGGCTGCTTCCTGCAAACGGCTTTGGGCAGTTCCTCTTGTTCCAAGTTCTCCCTGCGTGAGGTCAACGATCCCTGTCTTTTTCCCGTTCTTTTTTTCTACCAGCAACACACCGGCACAACTCAGTTCCACATCATCGGGGTGTACGCCAAAAGCGAGTAAGTCTAACTTCATGAGTGCCTGCAAGATTTCTGGATGCAATTTAGCTTATTTAGCCATTAAACTTGTAGTATCAGGTTGATAATTGGGTCAATTGTGCAGTTATTAACAGTAAATGGGGGGAAGTGAGAATATACACATGGTCTGGCGCCTCGTCTGACCATGAAATACAGTTCAACAAAATGGTCAGACGAGGGCGTCAGACCAGGGAGGAAATTACATCTGCTTAATGGGGCCGCCGGGAACGTACGTATATCCGTAGCTTCGGCAAACCTCCTGTACAAACCGTTCGATCTGTATGTCTTCACCGGATGCATCGTAAGGTTGCTTGAGGTTACTGCTGAAGAAGAAGGCCACAGTTTGGTAAAAGCGGGCGGTTAATCCGCCTTTGTATTCTTTTATTATTTCGTAACAGTTATTGCCCGATTCCCGGTTGATCAGTTTCATCAGCACTTTGCCCTGGTAAATGGAAAGGTTGGTGAGTGGGTCGGAGAACTCTTTCTTAAGTTCCTTCTCCCTCGACTTTATGTATTTTCTTCTTTCCGCTTTATTGGTAACGTTTACCAGGTGTGCATTAATGTCGTTAAGCACAGCGCCAGCTTTTATGGCATAAGGATAGCAAACATATACGGCATTGCGCAGCCGGTTGTATTGTGCATACGGAGATGATTTTCCCGGTGGGTATTTACAATAGAGAAAGACATAGTCAAGAACTTTCGATTCGATGGTATCGCCGTTGTAAACGATGGCTTCTACGGTAATGGTATCGTTGATGCCAAGCTGCTGCGCCTGCACGGCATTGCTTTTTGATGCCAGTATGAACAGCAGCAACAGGGTACAAATCCTTATATGTGAAACATGCTTTAGCACAGGTAGTGTAAATTTACAGATCAGACCACTCTTTTATACCATTAGATGCCTAAAGTAACCATAAAGTTGGCTGTTTATTGTACCATTTCCCTGTTTTTGGGCTGTAACGAACCCAAAAAGGAGGGGCCCGACCTGCAACACCTGCAATTTGCAGACTCAACTTCAGAAGCCCGGATCGATTCGGCCTATGCAGCCATACGATCCAACTGCGATACATTACTTAAATATAAGGCGCCTGTAATGGCCGATTCGCTGCTGAAAGACAGTACTTCTCTGAAAAAATTCTTTGATACGGCTCTGTACACCGATGCTGATAAAAAAACAGAACGGGTGATCAGGCAACTGCAGGCCGACTGTGATTCTAATTTGCTAAAAGAAACATATAGAATAGCCCGGCTGCGGAAGCAAGCAAAGCCAGTGCCCCGTAAAAAGCCGAAAGTTTTGCCCGCTGCACGGCACTCATAACCGTACCAAGCGCCATGATGATGAGCCCCAGCCATACTAAGTTGATGTGCGGAAAAATATATGCTTTGAGGGTTACATACTCAATGATCTTATCCGATTCTTTGATGCCGATCTTCACTTTCTTTTCGTTTCCTTCTGTAACGCCTGCGAATTTCACGTACAGGTTCTGTGCATATACGGTATCGTCTACCTGGTTAAGGCCATACTGATCTAAATGTATCAGGGGCGAAGCTTTGTAGTGCATGCTGTCTTTGCTGATAAAGGTGATATCGGCCATCAGGGCAAGGTCGGTGGGTTTAAAATGATACTTTCCGTTATCGGGATTTCTAACCACGCTGTCGAGCACAAACATACCACGGCTGTAAAAACCGGTATCGCCTTCGGCCAGTTCAATGATCTTGAACTGGGCCGTGTCTTCGGGCAGGTTATCTTTATTGATGGTATAGGAAATGAACGTGAACACGTCTTTACTCAAATACGTTTTTGTATCTGGGTTGCTGCTCATGTTGTTTCCCTTCATCAGGTACACATCGGGATTGAGGGTGAATTGTTCCAGTACCTTTTTTGTTGTTTTGTCTTTGCGTTGAAACAGCAGTTCATAAAAGCGTCGGCCTGTCTCATTTCCCAGTGAATCTTTCAGGTAAGTAACTTCATAAGGCCCCATGGCGGCAGGCACCTGGCGTATGAGGGTAAGGTTTTCTAACGGATCATCTGTTTGTTTGGTCAATGGATCTTTACCTGATATCTGCAGGTTGATACCGTTGGCCATACTGCTGCTGATCACTTTTTTATTGCTGGCAGAAATCAAAATGCCCACGATCATTAACGCAAAACCCAGGTGAGCCACCGAACCTCCGGCGGCTTTCAGTTTACCATTTAATCCGCTCCAGATATACATGGTATTGGCAATGAACGCATAGATGGATGCAAACAGGGCCACATAGATAGCGCCAAAAAATCCGGCGCCCATTTTATTATATTCTATGGGATAAAAAACGGCGAGCAAGGCGGTGATCAGGGCTGCAACTAAAGTAGGAAGGGCCAGTTTTTTAAGTACCTGGCCCGGTTCTGTTTTTTTGTATTTGAAATACTGGCCAATGGCGCTCAATAAACCGATGATGATGGACACCAGGATGATCACTTTGTTGTATGAGAACTCCACATTCTCCGGTTGTGCAAAACTGCTGCCGAATATTTTATTGTAAACGGGGATGGATGTTTTGGCAATGATGAAAATAGCAGCCAGGAAAATGACCAGGGCGCCGATGAACATCCAGAACTCTCTTGAGTTGCTACTTTCTTCCTTTTTTTCGGAAGGCATTTTCTTCAGGTTGATGAAAAATAATACCAGCGATGGAATGGTGAATGAAGCGACAAACAGCAGGATCATTACATTGATGGCCTGCCCGGCATCGGTGAATGCATGTACCGAGGTATCTCCTAATATTCCTGTTCTTGTTAAGAAGGTAGAATACAGTACAAATACAAAACTTAAGAAGGCAAAAAGATAACTGGCTTTGAGTGAATGGCCGGTGGCTTTGAATATTACCATCGTGTGCAGGCCGGCTACCAGTATCATCCAGGGAACAAGCGAAGCGTTCTCAACCGGGTCCCATGCCCAGTAACCACCGAATGATAAAGATTCGTAGGCCCATTTTCCTCCCATCATGATACCCACCCCCAGCACGCAGGCGCCGAACAAGGCCCAGGGCAGGGCAGGAGTGATCCATTCGCCAAAGCGTTTGGTTTGTATGCCTGCATAGGCAAATGCAAAAGGAATGATGGTGCTTGCAAAGCCTAAGAACAGAACGGGCGGATGTATCACCATCCAGTAATTACGGAGCAGTACATTTAAACCCACGCCGTCTTTGATGAATTTTAAATAATCGGGCTGGCTGAAGATAGGCCCGGCGATCTCATTTCTTGTTAATACAAAAGGATTGCTTCCCAGGCGTATCTCACCCACATACAAACCCAGCAACATCATCATTAAAAAGAACTGGGCAAAACTTATCACCGTCATCACCGGGGCTTCCCATTCTTTTGAGCGAAGCATGATGAAGACGCCGAGTATGCTGTGCCAGATGGCCCATAACAAAAAACTTCCTTCCTGTCCTTCCCAGATACAGGCCAGTAAATATTTTGATTCCAGTTCTTTGGATGCATGCTTGTAGGCATACATGTATTCAAAGAAATGGTTGGAGCAGATATAAAAGATGATGCCGAAGATGACGAGTATGGAAGCCAGCTGTGTGAAGAAACTGATCCGGGCAAAACGGAGCCAGGACTTTTTTTCAATGAGATCTGTTTTCCGGGAAGCGGTAAAATAGGCAATGGTGGAAATGATAGATGCAACAAATGCAAGCAGTATAAAGAATTGTCCTATCTGTCCGGGAAGTAAATGTTCGCCTTCAAATTCCATTGGGGGTAATTAAAAATTAAGAATTCAAAATTAAAAATGTGAGGCTTGTAATGCGGTGTATGTTCATGATATTGATTCTTGGGAATTAATCATTCTTAGTTCTTTATTTTTAATTCCTAATTCCCGTTGTTTATTGTTTTCTCCAGCTGCTTTTTATCATCTTTATACTTACTGGGGCATTTCAGCAGAATATCGTTGCATTCAAAATGATCGGCCTGCATTTTTCCCTTCATCACAATGCGCTCGCTTTTTTCCAGGTCGGTGGGCTTGCTGTTGCGGAAGATCACTTTTGTTTTGCCACCCAGGCTGTCGATGGCATAAAAAGAAAGGTAGTTGGGGTTGTTCAGCGGGTCGTATTCGATGGGTTGCGTATTATCCACCTTAGCGATCAAATGAACATACTTGCCCTGCTTTTCTTTGGCGGAATTGATGGTATCGTAGGTGGAAAAATCGCCGGCAGAAAAAATGATCAGGGTTACGATCATGGCCGCAATAGCAACAAGGATTATTATATGTGTCTTTTTCATGGTAAAAGAATTCGGCACAAAGTTAACTGAATTGACTGTTTTTTGGGCATTTTGAATAATATAGTTGCCGGTTCTGTATAATTGATTGCTGGTGCTGTATTTTACAGCCGGATAAGGCGCTTCTTTATTAATAACACAGCAACTGCAAACCACTTCCACATATTATTCAAGGGAATTCATGGCCCGGGTCGTGTTTGCCTGGCTATTCGCCATATTGGTCTTTTTCTTTTTCAATAACAGCCTGCTTTCGCAGTTGCAGCAGCCAGTCTCATCGCATCCGGATGAAAATGGTACAACCGGCCTGCCGGGGATACTTGATATCCCGCAGTATTTACTGTATCATTACCGGGCGGCGCTTGGCTTTGATATTTTGCTCACCTGCTCCTGCATTATCTGTATCATCATACCACAGCAACGGTTGTTC
>DAOLIP010000069.1:0-19496 GCA_035328475.1 Ferruginibacter sp. | reverse complement strand
ACGAAACCAAAGGTTTCAAATTCATTTCTTACGCTGTGTGGTGGATTCGCCAATCGATACTACAGGCGTTGGCAGAGCAGGGCAGATTAGTCCGCCTGCCTCAAAACAAAATTGGCACTTATAACAAGGCTAACAAAGCGTACATGGCTTTTGAACAGGAACACGAGAGAGAGCCATCAACCGAAGAGTTAGCCGAATTACTGGAGATGAGTGAAACAGAGATCAACAACATCTTCCAAAGCAACACCCGCCATACTTCCCTTGATGCACCCGTGCATGAAGCAGAAGATGTAGCCATGGGCGACCTGCTGAAAGGTGGTGATGAAACCGATGAAGATGTAATGCATGATTCACTGAAAAATGAGATCCGCAGGGTGCTTAAATCACTTAGTCCCAGGGAAGCGGAGATCGTGAATGCTTATTTCGGACTGGATGGAGAAAATGGGGTGACCATTGAGCAGATCGGCCAGAAATACGACCTGACTAAAGAACGTATCCGCCAGATCAAAGAAAGAGCGATCAAACGTTTACAGAAAGCCCGCTACAGCGGCGCCCTGAAAGCGTATCTTGGATAATGAAATTTTGATGGGTTATAAAAGAGTCCTCCAGCCAAAAGCCGGAGGATTTTTTTATGCCTTTAGTAAAAGAACTTTTGAAACAAATGATTGTTTAACGATTAATAAACAGGTTAACGCAAACCATAAGAAAACCATTCCGTAAATTTGTTTTGCATGAAGCGCATCATTCTATTTTTCAGTACCTGCCTTTTACTTTTCTCCTGTGAAAAGAATATTGATTTTGATCTGAAAGGAGCCGATGCGGTTTTGGTAGTTGATGCACAGATCGAGAACGGGCAGGCACCTACCGTTGCCTTATCAAAAAGCCTTGATTATTTTGGAGCCATCAGTCCGCAGATACTGGCCTCCTCCTTTGTTCATAATGCCGAAGTGACCATGAGCAACGGAACCCTTACACATATGTTCAAGGAATATACCGTGCCCCTGGGTAATGGCTATTCTATTTACTACTACGGTATTGATTCAGCTAACCTGGGCACTGCCTTTACCGGTGAGTTTGGAAAACAATATAACCTTACCATCAAAGCGGAAGGCAAAACGTACACAGCCAAAACAACCATCCCGTTACTTACCAAGGTATTTGATTCTCTGTGGACAAAGACCCCGCCACCACCTGCCGACACATCAAAGCGGACTTTATGGGCAAGGGCTATTGATCCCCCCGGGCTCGGTAATTACATTCGCTATTATACAAAAAAGAACAGCGAGCGTTTTTTACCCGGTCTTAATTCGGTATTTAACGACGAAGTGATCGACGGCACAACTTATTCGGCGCAGGTAGACCAGGGCATCGACCGGAACCAATCACTGCCATCAGGCGATGATAAATTCTTTAACCGCGGCGATACCATCTATTTCAAACTTTCCAACATCGATAGGGCAACTTATACATTCTGGAATACCTGGGAATTCAACCAACAAAGCATTGGCAATCCATTTGCCCAGCCGGGTAAAGTGCTTGGTAACATAAGCAACGGGGCATTGGGCGCTTTTTGCGGATATGCATCCAAGGTTGGGATCGTTATCGCCCGGTAACCGCAACTGGAATTATTCAACTAAATTTGCAATCAAATTATTAAGACAGGATATCTATGGCAACAGAGAAAGTACATTGTTTGATCATTGGCTCAGGGCCGGCCGGATATACAGCGGCGATCTATGCATCAAGAGCAGGATTGAATCCCGTGCTGTACCAGGGTATTCAACCAGGCGGACAACTGACCATTACCACAGAAGTAGAAAACTATCCCGGTTACCCGGATGGTATACAGGGGCCTGATATGATGGTGCATTTTGAGAACCAGGCAAAGCGTATGGGAACGGATATCCGGTACGGTCTGGCAACAAAGGTTGATTTCTCTGTGCGCCCGTTAAAAGTAGAGATCGATGAAGAGAAATGGATCGAAGCCGATTCGGTGATCATTTCCACCGGTGCATCTGCAAAATGGCTGGGCATTGAAAGTGAACAACGGCTGAACGGTTATGGTGTAAGCGCCTGTGCCGTTTGTGATGGCTTTTTCTTTAAAGGAAAAGAAGTAGCCATCGTAGGTGCCGGCGATACCGCTGCTGAAGAAGCCCTTTATCTTTCAAAAATATGTTCACAGGTACACATGATCGTTCGCAAGGGCGAAATGCGGGCAAGCAAAGTGATGCAGGACAGGGTGATCAACACCCCCAACATAAAGATCTACTGGAACAGCGAAACCGATGAAGTGCTGGGCGATAAAAATGTTCATGCCGTAAGAATAAAGAACAATAAAACAGGAGAGAAACAGGAAATTCCGGTGAGCGCTTTTTTTGTTGCCATCGGCCATCAACCCAACAGCGATATTTTCAAAGGCTGGCTGGATATGGACGAAGCCGGATATATCAAAACCATTCCCGGCACTTCTAAAACAAATATTGAAGGTGTTTTTGCATCGGGCGATGTGCAGGATAAAATATACAGGCAGGCAGTAACTGCTGCCGGAAGCGGATGTATGGCTGCATTGGATGCGGAACGCTATCTTGGGGAAAAAGGCCTTCATTAGTAAATTAAAAATGAAGAATTAAAAATGCCTTCAGGCCATTCAGTCTTTCAATGTTACTAATTCTCATTTATTCAAAGGAATTCTTCATTCTTAATTTTTAATTCTTAATTCTTAATTTTTAATTCTTAATTGAACTCATGGTTACCATCCAACTTAAGAACTTACTCTTTTTCTCCCATCATGGCATCCATGAAGAGGAAAAGATTCTGGGTAATGAGTTTGAAGTAAATGCAGAACTCTCTTTTGAAGCAGATGACCACATCGACTCCCTGGAGCAAACCATTAATTACGCATCGGTTTATGATATCATCAGGCAACGGATGACCATCCCCACCGGACTCCTGGAAACAGTTACGCAGGACATAGCCCGGCAGGTTCATGCATTTGATAGCCGCATTCTTTCGATCACTGTTTCCATCGAGAAAAAAAATCCACCCATACCGGGTATGGAAGGCTCGGTTGGGGTGACCTTTCGTAAAGACTTTTAGGATTATCTGCCAATAATTTAATTCTGTGTTAAACGGCGGTCAATTACCCGCCTATTTATTTACCTTCGGAATTCTAAAATCAAATTATGATAAAGAAGATCTTCAGTTTTCTTACACTGAGTATTTCAGTTATTTCCATGCAGGCGCAAGACGACCTGATCAAACAATCAAAATACGATCCGCATGCATTATTTAGCCCGGTGTTTTACAAAAGTGGCGGAACCAGCAGCCGGGCAGCAACCGGCGAACCCAATGTAGGTTACTGGCAAAACAAAGCCGATTACCAGATCGCAGCTTCATTGAATGATGAAACAAACCAGGTGTCTGGTACGGTTACGATCACGTATAAGAACAACAGTCCGCATGCCTTACCATTCTTATGGCTGCAGCTAGACCAGAACCTGTTCAATAAAGAAAGCAGGGGGCAGGCCCGTATGCCGCTCAACAGCCGCAGCCGTTATGGCGACAGCAAAAGTAATTTCAACGGTGGCTACAAAATAAGTTCTGTGAAACTTGTCAATGAAAATACAGAAGCCAATTATGTGATCACCGATACCCGTATGCAGATCCGTTTGCCCAGGGCAATGAAAGCCGGCGGCGATCTCGTCAAAATAAAGATCGATTACTCATTTACTTTACCACAATATGGAGCAGACCGTTGTGGTATCCTGGAAACAAAGAACGGGAACATATTTGCCGTGGCACAATGGTTTCCCCGCATGTGTGTGTTTGATGATGTGGAAGGATGGAATACATTGCCCTACCTTGGCCCCAGTGAATTCTATTGCGAGTACGGCGACTTTGATGTGACCATCACCGTACCTTCATCACATATCGTTGTTTGCAGCGGCGAATTACTGAACGAAGCAGAAGTACTGACGGCGACCCAGGTCAGCCGCATGGCACAGGCAAAGAAAAGCGATAAGACCGTGATCATCCGTTCTGCTTCGGAAGTTACCGACCCTGCTTCGAGGCCTAAATCAAAAACGCTGAGCTGGCATTTTAAAATAAACAATGCAAGAGACGTGGCCTGGGCCAGCAGCAAAAGTTTTATCTGGGATGCAGCAAAAATGAATCTTCCAAGCGGAAAAACTTCTTTAGCGATGAGTGTGTATCCAGTGGAAAGTGATGGCGCAAAAGGCTGGGGCCGGTCAACGGAATACACCAAAGGCAGCATTGAGAATTACAGCAAACGCTGGTTCGAATATCCGTATTCCTGCGCCGTGAATGTGGCCAGCAATATTGGCGGCATGGAATACCCCGGCATTGTATTCTGCGGGTATAAAGCAACCGAAGGCGACCTCTTTGGCGTTACCGATCACGAGTTTGGCCATACCTGGTTCCCGATGATCGTGGGAAGCAATGAAAGAAAATATGGGTGGATGGATGAAGGATTCAATACGTTCATCAATTCTTTGGCTACCGAAGATTTTAATAAAGGAGAATACAAAGACCAGCCCACGAATATGGAACAGGTGGTGCCATTCATTTTCGGCGCAGGAAGCGAACCCATATTACTTACACCCGATGCCATGAAGGAAAGAAATATCGGGGTGGCCCTTTATTTTAAACCCGGGCTTGGCCTGGCCCTGCTTCGTAAAGAGATACTTGGCCCCGATCGTTTTGACTATGCATTTAAAGAATACATCAAACGCTGGGCATACAAACATCCTACGCCATGGGATTTCTTCCGAACGATGGATAATGTGGCTGGCGAAGACCTCAGCTGGTTCTGGAAAGCATGGTTCATGGAAAATTACAAATTCGACCAGGCGATCGCTTCTGTTACATACGATAACAACGATGCAGCAAAAGGCGCCGTGGTTAATATTGTGAATATGGAACAGATGGCATTACCGGTCAATATCAGTTATGAAACAAAGAGTGGTGTAAAAGGCAGCATCAAACTGCCGGTGGAAGTTTGGAACAATACCAATAACTGGAAAGTGAAACTGCCCACCACCGAAGAACTGAAAAGCGTTACACTGGATGAGGCAAAGGTTTTCCCGGATATGAATTTTAAAAACAACAGCTGGCAGTCGAATTGATCAAATTAAAAAAAGCAATACCGCCGCAGCCTTAATGGCTGCGGTTTTTTTTTGCTTTGTCCTTACAGTAAAATTTTGTTTCTTACTTCAAATAACCAAAACTACTGCATGCCAAACGAACCAATGCCCCAACTGCTGGCTACACCGATCGGGCAGCAGGAAAGAATTACGATCATCGACAGTCTGCGGGGTATCGCCATACTGGGGATATTGCTGATGAACATACCCGGTTTTGGACTGGCCTATATTGCCATCAACGATTTTTCACTGCAACCACAGGGCGACCTCAATTATATTTTCTGGTATGTTTTCGGGCCCGGTGTTTTTGAAGGAAGCATGCGGGGCATCTTCTCCATGCTGTTTGGTGCAGGCATGTTCATCTTTGTAACCCGGCTCGAAAAAAGAACAACGGGGTTAATGCCCGCCGAACTCTTTCTGCGCAGGCAATTATGGTTATTGCTGTTTGGTGTGTTTCATGCCTATGTATTGCTTTGGTTCTGGGACATACTGTATCATTATGCCATCTGTGGTATCGTTCTTTTTGCCTTTCGGCGGCTGGCACCAAAATACCTGTTTATTGCCGCACTGGTATGCCTGGTGCTGATGACGGCCCGTGAGAACCGTGACCTGTACAAAAGAAAGGAAATGATAACAAAAGGTGAGATGGTGGCCGCCATAGATACCACAAAAATAAAACTCACCGATATACAGAAGGAAGAACTGGGTGCCCTGAATGAATTTAAAGAAAAGGTAAAGCCCGAAGAGAAAAAGAAAAGAATGGAAAAGCAATTGAAAGAAGTAAGGGGCGGGTATGCGGAGTTATATGAAGCCAGGAGTAAAATGGCAGAAGAAGGACAAACAATGGCCATGTATTACTGGGCTATTTTTGATGCACCGTTATTTATGTTCATCGGCCTTGCATTTTTTAAACTCCGCATTTTACAGGGCGAAGCAAAAACAAAAGTATATGGCTGGATGACAGCGATCGGGCTTGGGATAGGCCTGCCGGTGAGTTACCTCTTTGTTCACTACGATGTGAGTTACAATTTTAACTGGTTCGAAATAGTGAAGAATAAAAAATTTGAGTTTTATGAGTTGCAGCGTTTCATTCATTCCATCGGCATATTCGGTCTCATCATGCTGCTGTATAAATCGGGCTGGTTTAAAGGGCTCTTTGCATTAATGAGGCCGGTAGGGCAGATGGCTTTTACCAACTACCTGATGCAATCCATTATATGCAATATTATTTTTGTGGGTATTGGATTCGGGTTGTTCGGCCGGCTGGAATATTACCAGCTATATTATGTGGTGGCTGGCGTGTGGGTGGTTGAAATTATATGGAGCCATACCTGGTTGCGATACTTCCGGTTTGGCCCGATGGAATGGGTATGGCGCAGTTTGACCTACTGGAAGAAACAGCCGTTTAGAAAAGACAGTACAGCTGTTGCAACAGATCCTTAAGCCAATGCTGTCATCTTATTATACTTGTTCCGGTATTCAACCGGTGTAAGGCCCGTTATTTTTTTAAAGGTCAGCCGGAATGCTTTGGTATCGGTATATCCCACATTGAACATCACTTCATTGATATTCTTGCGGCTGGTCTCAAAGCTCCGCTTGGCCGCTTCAATCTTTATCCGTTGAATATATTCCAGTACCGAATTATTGGTTGCCTGCCGGAAACGGCGTTCAAAACTCCTTCTGCCCACTGCAACATTGGCGGCCAGTTCATCAACGGTTAACTTTTCTTCTATATTCTGTTCAATATATTCCTGTGCTTTTTTTACCGCATCATCCTTGTGTTCTTTCTGTCCTTTGAACATGGCAAATGCCGATTGGCTGCTGCGGTCTATATCAATGGCAAAATATTTGGAGGTAAGAATGGCTGTTTCCCGGTCAGTATATTTCTCCACCAAATGCAGCAACAGGTTCCAGTAAGAGTTGGCGCCACCGCTTGAATAGATGCGGCTTTCTTCCGTAACAATACTTCCGTCCTGTACATCCACCTGGGGGAACATTTCCCGGAACTCATTGGTAAAGCCCCAATGCGTTGAACATTTTTTTCCGTTGAGCAAACCGGTAGAGGCAAGTAAAAATGCGCCCACGCAAAGCGAAGCCACTTCAGCTCCTTTCTTATACTGATCAACGATCCAGGGCGCCAGTGCTTTATTTGCTTTTACCGCTGCGCCCATATCACCAAAGAGGGCAGGAATAAAAACGAGGTCGGTCTTTTTAACCTCTTTCAGCAATTTATCCGTATGCACCGAATACCTGCCGTCGTTTAGTTTTATTTCTTTTTTTGCACCCACCAATTGTACATTGAATAAGGGTTTTCGGCCCGACAGGGCCAGGAACTGGTTAACGGCGCTGAAACAATATTGCGGATCGGCGATGGCCTGCAGTACCGAACTTTCCGGTACCAGGATGGCTACATTTTTCATACCTTAAAGGTAGGGGAATTGTTTGTCGCAAACAGCCCCTCATTTGTCGTTTTTGTACAGTATGGGATACAAACCGCTGCCGTATGTTTGTATCGTTAAAATAAACGATCACTTTTAAAATAATCAAGATGACAACTACTGAAAGAACAACCATCACCATTGAAGCAACCGTGAATGCTTCTGCTGAAAAAGTATGGAAGACCTGGAATACACCCGGTGACATCACTCAGTGGGGGGCCGCTTCGCCCGACTGGCATACCACCCGTGCAGAGAATGATTTACGTACCGGCGGAAATTTTTTATACCGCATGGAAGCAAAGGACGGAAGTTTTGGTTTTGATTTTGGCGGGGTTTATGACCTGGTAAAACCCAATGAGTACATCGAATATACCATGGGCGATGGCCGTAAAGTGAAAATAGATTTTAAAACATCCGGCAACCAAACACATATCGTGGAAATGTTTGAAGCCGAAAGCGAGAACCCGGTAGAGATGCAACGGGACGGCTGGCAGGCGATACTGAACAACTTTAAAGCATATACAGAAGCACAGGGCTAAAAGTCATTAACCATAAAATCATTTACGATGTCATTCCAGGCATATATCGATAACATCAAAGCCAAGACAGGTAAAACACCTGCCGACTTTAAGAAACTGGCAGAAAAGAAAGGCTTTATAAAAAAAGGCGAATTGGATCCAAAGGCAAAAGCAGGGGAGATCGTTGCCTGGCTGAAAAATGATTTTGAACTGGGCCACGGCCATGCCATGGCCATCTATGCCACATTCAAAGGAAAGACAAAATAAATTGATAACACCTAAACCTCTTTATAATGAACAACCAGATATATCCCTGCCTCTGGTACCACGGCAATGCACTGGAAGCAGCGGAATTTTACTGTGGTATCTTCAACAATTCCAGGATAACCATCAACACACCCATGGTGGTTAACTTTGAACTCAACGGAAGAAAGTTCATGGGTCTGAATGCCGGGCCGATGTTCAAATTCAATGAAGCCATTTCTTTTGTGGTTGATTGCGAAACGCAGCAGGAGATCGATCATTACTGGAACAAACTTTCCGAAGGGGGATCAGAAGGTCAGTGTGGCTGGCTGAAAGATAAGTTCGGCGTATCCTGGCAGATTGTTCCAACGGTGCTGGGCAAACTGATGAGTGACCCCGAAAGATCCGGAAGGGTGGTGCAGGCTTTTATGCAGATGAAAAAATTCGATATTGAAAAACTACTGAATGCCTGAAAAAAATGCCGGTTACAAAAAGAACACTCCGGGTATGCACGAACGGCCACCGCTATTATAAAAGCAGCGATTGTTTAACATGCCCGGTTTGCGAACAACAGCGCAAACCAGTGGAAGGATTTCTTTCCGTTCTTTCAGCACCGGCAAGAAGGGCACTGGAAAGCAAGGGTGTTAAAACACTCAAACAATTATCCCGTTTCAGCGAAAAAGATATACTTGCTTTACACGGCATGGGAAAAACATCCTTACCCCTGTTGAAAGAAGCATTGCTAAAAAAAGGATTAACATTTAAAACATAGATACATGATCACACTAAAATTTGATATGAAAATAAATGCACCCCGTGAAAAAGTATGGCGTGCATTATGGGACGACCAGAACTACCGGGAATGGACATCGGTATTTACTGCTGGTTCCTATGCCAAAAGCGACTGGAAAGAAGGAAGTCGTATCGATTTCCTGAACCCCGGCGGCAGCGGGATATTTGCCATCATCGATAAACTGGTGCCCAATACCCAAATGACCTTTAAGCACCAGGGCGAAATAAAAGAAGGGAAAGATGTGGAAGGCGGTGAATGGAAGGGCGCCCTGGAAAGTTATTTCTTATCGGAAGAGAACGGGCAAACCGTTTTAAATACCGAGTTGCAAACCACCCGCGACTTTCAGCAATATTTTAAAGATATTTTTCCAAAAGCAATGGAAGCGCTGAAGCAAATCGCTGAACGATGAAGGGGATCAATAGTTATTTGACCTTTAACGGAAATTGCAGGGAAGCGATGCAGTTTTATAAAGAATGCCTGGGCGGCGAACTCCATTTTCAAACCATTGGCGAATCGCCCCTTTCGGATAAAATGCCCCGGCAGATGAAGGATTCCATTCTTCACTCTACCCTCAGCAAAAGAAGTTTTGTACTGATGGGATCCGACATGGTAGCGAATGATGGCCTTTCCAGGGGCAATGCCGTTTCATTGATGCTCGGTTGCAGCAATGAAAAAGAAATAAAAGCCTGTTATGAAAAACTTTCTGCCGGCGGCATCCGGAACCATCCGCTGGAGATCAGTTTCTGGGGTGCCCTGTTTGGTGATCTGACAGATAAATTCGGGAATCACTGGCTTCTTCATTTTGATAAATCAAAAAAATAAAAGAATGCAGAACACTTCCATAAAAGACATTGACAGTTATATCAGCATTGTTCCGGAAAAAATGAAGCCGCTTTTGATAAACCTGCGGCAAACCATCCGCAAAGCAGCACCCCGGGCGGAAGAGCTGATCAGTTATGGTATGCCGGCTTTTAAATACCACGGCATGCTGGTTTATTTTGCCGGTTTCAAAAATCATGGCAGTTTTTTTCCGGGAAATTCCACACTTATAAAAGAGATGAAAGAGGAGCTGAAAAATTTTAAAACCTCCAAAGGGACCATACAGTTCACGATTGACAATCCCCTGCCTGCCTCCCTGGTAACCAAAATGGTCAAGCAGAGGGTAAAAGAAAACCTGGCAAAGGAAAAAGCAAAGAAAGTGAAATAGCCTGCCCGTTTTTTTCTATCTTTAAAGAAAGCATTTGTCATGAAAACCTTATTCAGCCTGCTGCTTTTCTTATCAGCCTTTGCCGGCTTTGCACAAAAAGTAATTGATGTGGGAAAAAGCACTCTTCCCAATACGGCCGGGTCGCTTTATTCGGTAGGCGGCCAGCCTTTCCAGAATTTCAAATATGTGAAAGTTGTAGACGGCACGCCCTATTTTAATGAAGAGTGGATGGGAGGGAAAGTGATCATGAGCGGGGGATTTGCATACGACAGTATTTACCTTCGTCTCGACCTGATGGATCATTCTGTTCATTACCTGGAACCCAGTGGACGTGAAATGCTTGCTGCCCCGGGGATCAAAGCCGTTATTCTTTCTGATTCGGCCTCCGGAAAAAAAATCCAGTTCATTCATTCCTCCTACCTTACCGTATCGGGAAAGACAGAACCCGGCTGGTACCAACTGATTGCGGAAGGAAAAGCAACGCTTTTAAAACGGTTTACAAAAACGATCAACGAAACCAAACCTTATGGTTCGGGAACCACGGAACAAACCATCGTTACGTTCAGTTCTTATTTTCTTTTGGAAGAAACGGTATTGACTCCTGTTAAAAAGTTTAAAGAGCTGCCAAACATGGTGAAAGATAAAAAAGAGGAACTGAAAGCCTATATTGGAACAAAGAATTTATCCGGCAGGTCGGATACAGATTATGCCGACCTTATTTCCTATTACAACAGCCTGGTGGAAAAATAAGGAGAAGCGAAGGTTCTATTTTTTTGTCTTCCATCTTCCGCTGCGCAGGTATATGAACGACATGATAAAAATGGTGGACCAGTATACCAGTTCATTGCTCCATGCCATGGCCAATGAAATATAGTTGAGTTTTATGAAATACCAGGTATACCCAAGATAAACCGTAATGGCAACTATTTCTATCAGCAGGTTGATCTTTGTTTTACCCGTACCGGTAACGCCGTTGAGCCAGATATTGGCAATGCTCATCAGCAGCAGGCCCAGGCTAACAACCCGCAATACCGGAATTCCTTTCTGAACAAAATCTTCTCCCTGGCCAAACAGGCCGAAAAATACCTGCGGGAAAATATTTACCAGCAGGCACATGGCAATACAGAAGCCAATGCTCAGTACCATCGTACGGGTGATGGCTTCAATCACTTTGTCTTCCCGTTTCTGTCCCATCAGGTTACTCACCATCACATTGGTAGTGCTGGCGAAGGCCCATACAAACACGCCGGTAAGTCCGAATACATTCCGCATGATATTACTGATCGCTTTCGCTGTTTCGTCGTGCAGTCCTTCTATCAGGATAAAGAAAACCAGCCAGGTGGTTACGCTGATCACATATTGCAGCATCAGCGGCGCCGATATGGTAAGTATCTGTTTGGTTATTATTTTGTCGTACGTGTAGCGCTGAAGCAAACCGTATTGTTTTTTTAAACCGGTACGGTATAGTACAAGCAGCACCACGATCATTCCGACCACTTCGGCTATCACCGAAGCCACCGCAGCGCCGTTGAATCCTAATGCCGGAAATCCAAACCGTCCTTTGATGAGTAAGAAGTCGAGCAGGATATTTAAAGCGGCTTCACAGATAAACCCGATCATCAGGTAGCGGCTGTTGAGCGATGCTACCAGGAAGGCATTACCCATCTGGAATAAAAATAAAAAAGGCAAACCGAGTATGCGGATCTTTAAGAATTCCATTTCTGCCGGATAGGCTTTGGGATCGGCCACCTGCTGCATAATATACGGCGCAATGAACCAGGTGATCAGGATACCTGCCAATGCAAACTGGAGGCAGATGCGGATCCCCTGGGCGAGTATCACTTTAAATGCTTCGCTGTTATCGCTTCCTGCATAACGGGCAAACACTGCCTGCAAAGCATTGTTCAATCCATTTCCGGCCACCGCAAAAATGAGGTAGAATACACCGGTAATACCGGCATTGCCCAATGCTTCGGTACTCAGATCTCCCAAAAAAATGCTGTTGGTAAGCATATTGATCTGGGGAATAAGAATGGCCAGCGTTATCGGTAAAGCAATTGACAGTATCTGTTTATTGGTAACCTTAACTTTCAGGTCTTTGATTGCGGCTGTACTTTCCATAAAGTCAGCAAAATTATCTTATTTTGTCCCCCCAAACGCAAAATGTGAATCCATCTTTTAATATACAGGCCCCGAAAATATATACAGAGTCGGCCAAACTGGTGATAGAAGCAGGCCCCATGGGTATTTCGTTCACCATATTGAATACCGGCGATTGTTTCCAGGCAGTGGTAATGTATTCGTTTCCCAATAAACTTACCGAGGCAGAAGTGAATGAAGAATGGCAGGAGATACTGCATACAGAACCGTTGCTGAAAAAGCAGTATAAAGAGATACATCTTATATGGTGTTACCCCGAAGCGGTACTGGTACCTCCGCCCTTTTTTGAAAAAGAGAACAGTACTGCCATACTGAACCTTGTTTTTGGCGATACAGGAAATGCCGTGCTTCACCACGACTTCCTGTACAAGCATAACCTGCATAATGTGTACCGGGTACCACAGGCTGCCAGTGATATCATGGAAAAAGTATTTCCGGCGGTACCACAAAGTCACCAGTATTCGTTGCTGGTAGACCGGGTGATGAAAGGCGGAAATGAACTGTTTGTTTTGTTTTATACCGGAAGTTTAACCGCCATGCTTTGCAAAGAAGGTAAACTGCAGGCGATACAGAATTTTAATTACAACACACCCGATGATATTGTTTTTCACCTGCTGAATATCTGCCGGGCTTTTGAGGTGGCCCCCGATTCGGCCCGGCTTTGCCTGAGCGGAATGGTGGATAAACGGTCGAACCTGTATGCAGCCGTGTATAAATATTTCCTGGATATTGAATTCGACAGCATCCCGGCAAATTTCACCATTGCGGAAGAACTGAAGAGTTCGCCCCCGCATTTTTTCAGTCATTTATTTTACCAGGCCATATGCGTATAATCAGCGGCATACATGGAGGCCGCAGGATAAATCCGCCGGCAAACATGCCGCATACCCGGCCTACCACCGATATTGCCAAAGAAGGACTTTTCAACATCCTGCAGAATAATTTAGAGATCGATGAGTTAAAAGTACTCGACCTTTTTGGCGGAACCGGCTGCATCAGTTACGAACTGGCCAGCAGGGGAGCGCCGGATATCAGCATTGTTGAAAAAGACGATAAGATGTATGCCTTCATTAAAAAGACTGCAGCTGAACTGGGCTTTGAAAACTTTAACGTGGTAAGATCAGATGTATTCCGTTTTATGGAAACCTGCGGCCAGCAATACGATCTCATCTTTGCCGGTCCGCCTTATGCATTAACAACTATTGATGAACTGCCAAAGAAAGTTTTTGAAAAGAATTTATTGAAGCCGGGAGGCTGGTTTATACTGGAACATACACCAAGAAATGACTACAAGAAATTTCCTCATTATAAAACAGAACGCAACTACGGCACCACTATCTTTTCTATCTTTATAAACAGTTGATGGTTCATGGTTAATAGTTCATGGCATGTCAGATAAACTATAGGCTATGATCCATGAACTACTAATTAACCAATTAACGGATAAACCAATTAACATTTTGCTTCGCAGCTTCAGATACCTGTTATTCCCCTTTTCGCTCATTTACGGGGCGGTGGTTTGGCTGCGCAATAAACTTTTCGATAAGGATATACTTAAATCGTCTTCATTTAACTTCCCGTTGATCTGTGTAGGAAACCTGGCTGCCGGCGGCACCGGTAAAACACCCATGACCGAATACCTGGTACGGCTTTTAAAGAATGATTTTAAAACGGCCACCCTCAGCCGGGGATACAAGCGCAAAACAACGGGCTTTGCCATTGCCGATGCAAATACCACGGCGCTGGAGATAGGCGATGAGCCCATGCAGTTTCACCAGAAATTTCCGGATGTGGTAGTAGCAGTGGGAGAGGAACGTTTGGTTGCGATACCGCAATTGCTGCATGAGCGGCCCGATACACAGGTGATCATACTGGATGATGCCTTTCAGCACCGGCAGGTGAGGGCCGGACTGAATATTATCCTTACCGATTATTCCGACCTGTACACAAGAGATTTCATGCTTCCTTCCGGCAACCTGCGTGATGTAAGAAGCAGCAGCCGGAGAGCCGATATCATCATTGTAACAAAATGCCCGGCAAACCTTTCTGAGATGGAACGGGATGAACTTTTACTGGAAATAGACCCCTCCCGGAATCAAACCGTATATTTTACAACCATTGTGTATGATAACCCTTACCAGCTTTTCAATAAACAGCCCCTTGATCTTACAGCAGAATATGCCGTATTGCTGGTATGCGGCATCGCCAACCCGGCCCCTTTAAAAAAACACCTGACCGATCTGGTGCATACCTACGACATGCTGCGCTACGCCGATCATCATATCTTTCACAGCAACGACCTGCGGGACATCAAACAACAGTTTGAAAAAATGAAAGCAGGAAAGAAGATCATATTGACCACCGAAAAAGATGCGGTGCGGTTAGAGAAATTTGTAAATGAACTGAATGACTTCCCTATCTACGTGATACCGATAAAACATCATTTCTTATTTGCCGGGTCAACCGGTTTTGATAGCAGGGTAAAACAGTTTATCCGCAGCTTTCAATAAGTATTTCCCGGGCCCATATATTTTGTACCTTGTTTTTTTAATATCCCTGCCATGCGGTTGCTTGTTCTATTCCTGTTATGCTCTGCCTGCTGCTGTGCCCAGCAAAAGGTAAATATCATCTATATCATGAGCGATGACCACGATGCCGATGCCATCAGCGCTTATAATAAAAAGCTGATCAGCACACCCAATATTGACCGCATCGCCAAAGAAGGCGTTCTGTTCACCCGCAATTTTGTATCGAATTCTATTTGCGGACCAGTGAGGGCCACGCTGCTTACAGGCCAGCATTCGCACAAGAACGGGATGAAGGACAACCGGACACGTTTTGACTCATCAAAGATCACCTTGCCCAAGCTGATGCAGCAGGCCGGTTATCAAACAGCCATCATCGGCAAATGGCATTTACATTCTTATCCAACCGGTTTTGATTACTGGAAGATATTGCCGGGACAGGGTCTTTATTTTGAACCGAGGCTTATTTCTATGAAAGGAGATACCAGTACTTACCATGGGTATGCCAGCAATGTGATCACCGATGAAGCGGTCAACTGGCTTGATAACCGGGATAAGGATAAACCCTTCCTGTTACATCTGCATCACAAGGCTCCGCATCGTTACTTCTTTGCACCACTGAAATATATTGAACAGTTTCATACCAAAACATTTCCAGAACCGGCCACCCTGTATGCAGATACAGCCGGGCATGGTACTGCATGGCGCTTGCAAACGATGAGTATCCTGTACGACATGAAACTCTGCAGCGACCTGAAAGTAGATCCGCAATATCTGATGGACAACCCGGAATTAAAACCTGATTCTGCCGAAATTGCTTATTACCATTCCATTTTCAGAAGGATACCTGAACCAGACCGAACCAGCATTAAAAAGATATATGAAGAAAGAGGAAGACTGCTGCAGCAATTAAAACCAAGAGGAAAAGAACTGCTCAAATACAAATACCAGTGGTATATGCAGGATTATCTTGCCTGCGTGGCAAGTGTTGATGAGAATGTTGGAAGGCTGCTCGACTATCTTGATAAGAACGATCTTACAAAAAATACTTTGGTCATTTATACCGGCGACCAGGGCATGTACCTGGGAGAGAACGGGTGGTTCGACAAACGCTGGATGTACGATGTTTCCATGCAGGCACCCCTGCTGATGCGCTGGCCAGGACATATCAAACCGGGTTCGGTGAACAGCAATATGACACAATCGATCGACTATGCGCCCACCATACTGGATGCAGCCGGGATAAAAGTTCCGGATTTTATGCAGGGATTAAGTTTGGTGCCTACTATTACCGGCAAACAAAAGACCATTCCCAGGCATAACCTCTACTATCATTTTTATGAATACAAAGCAGATCATACCGTATTGCAGCACCTGGGCATACGGGGAGAACGGTACAAACTGATCTATTTCTATACCGTCAATGAATGGGAATTATATGACCTGCAAACCGATCCACAGGAACAAACCAATCTCATCAACTCACCTGCACACAAGGAAATACTGGTACAAATGAAAACGGAGTTATTAAAACTCAGGGATCAATATGATGACCACGAAACAGCCGGGGAACTTCATTAAAATAATGGGGCCGGGGCCGAAGGTTTTAGTATTTTGTAACGTCTAATTAAAAATCGCACCGCCTTTGACAGAAGACGAATTGCTTTTGGGCCTCCGCAACGGGGAGGAACCTGCATTTAAGGAATTGGTCATGCTGTTCCAGGATAAGGTATTTAATACAGCCCTCGGCCTGCTGCAACATCATACCGAAGCCGAGGATATTGCCCAGGAGGTCTTTATACAGGTTTACCGTTCCATAGGGCAATTCAAAGGCGATTCGCTTTTATCTACCTGGATATACCGCATCACCGTAACCAGATCACTGGATCATCTGCGAAGCAAAAAAAGAAAAAAGCGTTTTGGCTTTTTAAGCAGCCTCTTTGGCGATGATAACAAACCCATTTATGAACTGGAAGATTTTAACCACCCCGGCGTACAGAAGGAACGCAAAGAAGATGCAGCCCTGCTTTTTAAAATGATCAGCCAGCTCCCGGATAACCAGCGCACGGCTTTTATATTAAACAAGGTAGAAGAACTGAGTTACCGGGAGATCGCCGGTATATTAAACAGCTCCGAATCAGCAGTTGATTCCCTGCTGCAACGGGCCAAACAGAACCTGCGGAAAAAATTAAAAGATTTACCGCCATAGGCCGAAGGGTTTTATAAAAAACGGCATCTAAATTAATAACAGGCAAATTTTGATAATGGAAAACAATAATTCAGACCAGCGGACAGAACGGATACTGGCCAGTTTGGACGGACTGCAAAGATCTGCAGCGCCCGACTTCTTTTATTCCCGGCTCACCGGCAGGATGCAGCGTGAAGAAAGGCCAGTAAAGGAAAAATTCATTTTACTGAAGCCGGCCTTTATTACGGCAGCCCTTTCCCTGGTACTGATCATAAATATCTTTTCATTAATGAAATTAGGCGGCCAACCGGGAAAGAAAGAAAACAGGCAGGCCAACAAACCGGCAACCATTGAAAGTTTTGCCGAAGCCTATGGCATGAATAACACCGCATCTGTTTATGAATAAACGAGCAACATGAACAATCTTACAAATAACCGCTGGCTTTCTGTTATAACATTACTGTTGCTTACGGCCAATATTGTAACGCTGGCTTTATTATGGACAAATAAAAAAGCAGGAGGGAGGGAAGAAGGTGGATTTCCTCCGCCACAGGGCCAGGTCTTTGCGTTTCTTACCCATGAATTAAAACTGGATACTGCACAGCAGGAAACGTATAGAAAATTAAGAGACGAACACCGTGGCGGACAAAAAGCGATACAGGACAGTATCCGTAAAGCAAAAGATGAATTCTTTGCCTTATTACATGAACCCAATGTTACGGATTCATTGGTAAAAATATACAGCAGGAAGGCGGTAGATGCCGAACAACGGTTGGATGAATTTACCTTCCGGCATTTTCAGAAGTTACGGGCTATATGTAATGCGCAACAGCAGAAAAGATTTGATGAGATCATACAGGATGCGTTGCGCCGCATGGCCCCGCCCAGGAGACAGGGACCAGCCCCACCCGGTATGCGGCCACCGGAAGGAGAGGGACCAGCACCTCCACCGGGCAACTAAATAAAGATATAAGTACTCTAAACAGAACCTTAAACCAGTTATATGAATCGTAAAAAATCAGTTGTTGTAAGTATCCTGCTTGTCATTGCATTCGTATTCCAGTATTGTTCAAAAGGCAGCGATACAGTTACTCCCGTAACACCCGTGGATCCTTATACAGCGATCAAAGCAACCTTTGGAACCAATATTGACCCCAACAACCTGTTGAACTATGCCAACCAGGGCAAACCCAATTACATCGTTAAAGAAAATGCCGGTGGCGTTGTCGTCTCAAATGCCAAAGCAACATTGGGAAGGGTATTGTTCTACGATAAGAATTTAAGCATTGATAATTCCATTTCCTGTGCCAGTTGCCATAAACAGCAGTTTGCCTTCAGCGATACGGCCATTGCAAGTAAAGGGGTTTTAGGAGGATTAACAGCCAGGCATTCCATGCGGCTGATCAATACCCGGTTTGCCGTTGAACAAAAATTCTTTTGGGACGAACGGGCTGCCACCCTGGAAATACAAACCACCAAACCGATACAGGACCATGCGGAGATGGGCTTCAGCGGACAAAGCGGAAGACCAGCGCTGGCTAACCTGCTGGTAAAACTGCAGGGAATAAATTACTACAACGAACTTTTTAAATTTGTTTACGGCGATATCAATGTAACCGAAGCAAGATTGCAGGAATGCCTCGCTTCCTTTGTAAGAAGTATTCAATCCTTCGACAGTAAATACGATGCCGGCAGGGCTGCGGTTGCAAACGACGGACAACCGTTTCCCAATTTCAGCATGGTGGAAAACCAGGGAAAACAATTGTTCTTAGGCCCTCCCGTATTTGATGCCACAGGCAACCGTACCGGTGGTGGCGCCGGATGTGCCGGCTGTCATGCTGCGCCTGAATTTGATATAGCGCCCAATTCGGGCAATAACGGTATCATTGGAAAGATCCCGCCGCAAACAGGCATTGATATAACAGTTACCCGTGCACCCAGTTTACGTGATGTTGTAAATACAGCAGGCGTTGAGAATGGTCCATTGATGCATACCGGCAACCTGGGCACTTTGCAAAATGCCGTAGGGCATTATAATGTCATCAACCTAGCACCGGGCAATACCAACCTGGATCCAAAGCTCAGGCCGAATGGTTTTGGCCAGCACCTGAACCTCACAGCACCGGAAATGAATGCCATTATCGCTTTCCTGAGAACCTTATCAGGAACCAACGTGTATACGGATGTAAAATGGAGTAGTCCTTTTTAATTGAATTGCCCCGCCCTTAAGGGCGGGGCAATTCAATTAAAAGAAAAACCGGG
>DAOLIP010000068.1:0-19821 GCA_035328475.1 Ferruginibacter sp. | reverse complement strand
CTTGAAGTGCATTAATTCTTCTGTTCAAACTTTGCCCTGCTTCAAATTTAACTTTTGATATTAACTCAGATAAATCAACATTTAAAACATCGATTATTGAAAGAACAAGATCAAAAGGTGGTTCAATTAAACCAAGCTCAAGCGCTTTAACCCAATCCTTGCCAAGATTCAACTTTTCTTCAATTTGTAATTCTGAAAGCCCCTTTCTTTTTCTTGCGACACTAAGTTCATCCAAAATCTTTTTGACATTTGGGTTTATGGACATATCAGTATTTTTTTGCAATATAAGCAAAACCGGTTTTGTGTTGAGATTGTATCTACAGGGGTTCTCTTATTTTGATTAACCCGCCCAATATTCAGCAGACTAAAAACATATTTTAGTGGGAAATAAATCATGGCGGCACCCGGCACCTGTATTTATTTTGTGTATGTCTCCTGCGTTCGGCATACCCATTTGGAAAAAAGCACCCTTCACCCGGCTCATTTTACCTTTTATAGCAGGCATCATCCTTCAATGGTACCTGCAATTTTCACTTCCGGTGATCCTCGCCTCCCTGCTGTCATTTACTTTGTCATCCGGCTTGTTCTTTCTTCTCCCGCTTTCATTGCGGTTTAAACTTCAGCCTTTACAGGGGTTTGTATTGCATTTATTGCTGGCTGCTGTTGGCTTGTTGATCAGCTGGCAAAAAGATATGCGGTACCATACAAACTGGTACGGCAATTTTTACAGGCAAGGAGATCACCTGCTGGTTCGTATTGATGAACCGTTGGTGGAAAAGAGCCGGTCCTTTAAAGCAGAAGGGTGTGTGGAAGCCATTATACAGGATGATACAATGATCGCCTGCAAAGGCAAGCTGTTGCTTTATTTTTCAAAAGACAGTTTTGGGCATAACCTGCAATATGGCGACATGGTATTGATTCAAAAAGATCTGCAGGCCATAAAAAATTCCGGTAACCCCGGCGCATTTAATTACCAGCGCTATGCGGCTTTTCAGCAGCTCTTTCACAACGTATTTTTAAAGAAGAAGGACTGGGTAAAAGCAGCGACTCAACATAGCAGCAAGAACCGGTTCCGTCAATTTATTTTTGATGCAAGAGAATATGTGTTGTCGGTTTTACAAAGAACGATCGCAGCAGGAAATTCCGGTAAAGACGAACTGGGCATTGCCGAAGCCCTGCTCATCGGCTATACCAACGACCTGGATAAAGACCTTGTGCAGGCATACAGCAATACCGGCGTGGTACATATCATCGCCATCTCGGGTATGCACCTGGGGTTGATATATGTATTGCTCCTGTGGTTCTTTGCAAAAATTCCATTGATAAAAAGATCAAAATGGATGCAGACCATCCTCATACTGGCCTGCCTCTGGGTATTCTCTTTGCTCACCGGGGGGTCGGCCTCGGTGATCCGTTCGGCCGTAATGTTCACATTCATTACCCTGGGAAAAACGGTTTTTAATCGACCGGCATCCGTCTACAGTTCATTGGCCGCTTCGGCATTTGTAATGCTTTGTTATGATCCGTATTATCTCTGGGATGTAGGTTTTCAATTGTCGTACCTGGCGGTAATTGGTATTGTTGTTTTTCAAAAACCCATTTATAATATCTTCTACATAAAAAATAAATTCATTGATAAAACCTGGCAGCTGATGGCGGTTTCGCTGGCGGCACAGTTACTTACCTTCCCGGTTTGTATCTATTACTTTCACCAGTTTCCTAATCTGTTCTTGCTCACCAATCTCATTGCGGTTCCGTTATCGGCTGTTATCCTGTATGCAGAGATAGCGCTGGTGGCTTTATCCTGGCTGCCTATTATCAGCGACTGGCTGGGTAAACTGGTGAGCGCATTGGTCTGGACAATGAACAAAACGATCCTTTATATCAATGAGTTTTCCTTTGCAGTATGCGACAGGATTCCTGCCAATGTTCTTTCTACCTGGCTGTTGTATGTGGTAGTCATCGGCTTCAGTTTCTGGCTGATGAGCAAAAACAAAAACCCGTTTAGGTTTGGCCTGATGAGCCTGTTGGCTTTTTCTGTACTGATGGCTTACAATAAATGGACAGTGATGAAGCAGCAGAAGATCATTGTGTACAATGTGCCCAGGCAGCAGGCCATTGACCTGGTGAGCGGATCCGATTACCAGTTTGTGGGCGACAGTGTTTTATTGCAAAACGGGTTGCTGCAGAATTTTCACCTGAAGCCGGGCCGGATAGCATTGCAGCTTGCTAAGAGAAAGGATTTGTTGAATACCGTTTTCAGCAATGGTATGTTTTACCAGTTCAACAATACAAGGCTGGCGATCATTGACCGGTACATACAAACAGAACTGCCAGTGCAAAAGATCCGCCTCGATATACTGATCATCTCAAAAAATCCCAAACTAACCATTTCACAGCTGACAATGATGTTCCATTGCGATCAATATGTATTTGATGCATCCAACCCTGCGTGGAAGATCGAAAAATGGCTGGAAGAATGCAGGACATTAAATGTACAGGGGCATTCAATTCCCGGGCAGGGCGCATTTGTACTGGATGTTGGCATGTAAGTTGCATCTTTAATTTCCTGTTAATTGACCAAATTACTTTTACCGTATAGCAGGGAGCAACTAAATTTGCATAGCTATTAAATATTATTAAGGAAATGAATTCTGCCCGGCTGTTGTTGATCCTGCTATTGTTTACCTGTTGTTCTGCATCTTTTGCCGGACCGCCAGTAACCCATACCTCAACTTTCCCCGGCAAAGAAAGGGATACGGTACTGATCCGGTTCGACTATAAGCAATCTGCCCTTTACCATACGTTTACTTTTGATGTGCTGGACAGTATCATCAACATCCTTAAGAAAAACAAAGAGGTCACCATCAGTATCGATGGGTATGCATATAAGGATGAAGGCAGCGATACGATCTGTTACTATCTTTCCCTTAACCGGGCATTGTTTATTCAAACCTATATCATGGGAAGAGGTATAGATAGCTCCCAGGTTCTTTCTGTAACGGGGCATGGTAAATCAAAGCCCATATACAAAGGAGCGGATAAAGACGGGTTTAAAATAAACTGCCGGGCAGAGATCACACTTAATTACCCGGTCCTGCCTGAAAAGGTGGTCATCTCCGACCGGGATGGTGATGGTATTGCCGACACAGAGGATAAATGCCCGGATGAATATGGTTACCTGGAAAAAAACGGTTGCCCCAACACGGGATTCGTACTGGTGCCTTTTGAAGTACAGCAATCCAACCTTTTTACCGGCAGCTATACGATATTAGACAGTGTTATCAATATCCTTGTGCAAAACCCTTCACTCAATATTTCCATTGAGGGGCATGCGTACAAAACAGAAGGCATCAGCTCGGTATGCAACCGGCTTTCGGCCGACCGGGCACTGATCGTTAAGAATTATTTTCTATCCCGCCGCATAGACATCTCAAGGATCGAATCGGTAAAAAGCTTTGGCTTTAACCGGCCTTTAAATGCAGGCAATAATCCAAGGGAAGTACAGCTTAATTCAAGAACGGAAATATATTTTTCCAGTCACTAAATGTATGGCAGCAGAAGCTTTGCTGCATTATTCACAATTGGTTCCAAAAATCATAAATGGGCGCTGTTAAAATTCCATAAATTTGCGGCGGAATTTGAATTACGGGCCCGTACCTTCCCGGGCGATCCACTCCAATCATCACACATGCAGAAAAAAATTCAGTCAGCTCTCATTTCCGTTTTTTATAAAGACGGGCTGGAAAACATCATTACACAGTTACATCAGCTTGGTATAACCATTTACTCAACCGGGGGTACGCAAAAATTCATTGAAGACCTGGGAGTGCCATGTACGCCTGTTGAATCGCTCACCACCTATCCGTCCATTTTGGGAGGAAGGGTAAAAACATTGCATCCATCGGTATTCGGCGGAATATTGGGCAAGCGGGATGATGCACAGCATGTGGCAGAAATGAAACAATACCACATACCCGAGATAGACCTGGTGATCGTTGACCTGTATCCATTTGAAGAAACTGTGGCTTCTACCACTGATGAAAAGCTCATCATTGAAAAAATAGACATTGGCGGACCCTCTATGATCCGTGCTGCGGCAAAAAATCATGCTTCGGTTACCGTGGTGGCTGCTAAAAAAGATTATGCCTTATTGGAAGATATCCTGAAAGAACAAAAAGGAGAGACCACTTTAGAACAACGCCGCCTGTTTGCCATCAAGGCATTTGATGTTTGTACCGGGTACGATATTGCCATCTCCAATTATTTTAACCAGGCTGATTTTATCAATCCGTTCAACAAAGAAAAAACGGTTCTTCGTTACGGCGAGAATCCCCATCAGCAAGGGGTGTTTTATGGCAACCAGGATGAAGTGTTTGAGAAGCTGCACGGCAAGGAACTTTCTTATAATAACCTGGTAGATGCCGATGCGGCGGTGCAGATCATAACCGAATTCACCGAAACAACATTCGCCATTATCAAGCACACCAATGTTTGTGGCATTGCTTCCAGGGCAAGGGTAAAAGATGCCTGGGATGCAGCATTGGCCGGAGACCCCGAAAGCGCTTTCGGCGGCGTGCTGGTTTGCAATGCAACCATTGATAAGGCAACGGCCGATGCCATTAATGAGATATTCTTTGAAGTATTGATCGCCCCGGCCTTTGATGCCGATGCTTTGGAGATACTGAAAACAAAGAAGAACCGTATACTGCTGGTATTGAAAAACAAACCGGCAGGAAACCAGCAATTCAAATCTGTTTTGAATGGCATACTTACCCAGCAAAATGATACGGGTAATTTTGCAGAGTGGAAAGAAGAGGGAGGAAGAACAACCTCGGCATCGGAAAAAGAAGACCTGGTATTTGCCAACATCGTTTGCAAACATTTAAAGAGCAATGCCATTGCGCTGGTAAAGAATAAGCAGCTTATTGGTAAGGGCTGTGGACAAACATCCCGTATTGACTCATTGCGCCAGTCGATAGAAAAAGCGAAACAATTCAATTTTGACCTGAACGGGGCGGTACTGGCAAGTGATGCATTCTTTCCTTTTGATGATTGCGTGAAGATAGCCCATGCGGCAGGAATTACAGCATTCATTCAGCCCGGAGGTTCCATACGTGATAAAGATTCGATCGAATATTGCAAGGCCAATAACCTGGCCATGGTGATAACGGGGCTCAGGCACTTTAAACACTAACTACTGATAGATGAACATCAGCAATAACTTACCAAAAGGCAAAGCAGGCGGGTACCTTGCGTTGGGCATTACCAGCATTGTGTGGGGTACTACCTGGGTTGCCAGTAAGATCGCTGTTACCGACATGCCGGCTCTGCAGATGGCTTCTATCCGTCAGTTTTTTGGAGGTATTTGTTTTGTTCTGTTCTTCCTGTTCTATAAAAAGATCGGTTTCCCTACCCGGCAGCAGTTTGGCTGGCTGCTGATGATGTCGGTGCTGATGTTTGTGATGGCAAACGGATTAAGCACCTGGAGCCTGAATTATATCCCAACCGGGCTGAGCGCTTTGATCGGAGCCCTTTATCCATTAAGTGTTGTTATCATTGAAATGCTTTTTTTTAAGAACCGTAACCTGAATGTAATAACATTCGTTGGCCTGTTGCTGGGTATCACCGGTATTGGTATCGTGTTTTACGAAAGTGCCTTTCAGCATCACCCCGATGGGTTTTTATTTGGTGTGCTGCTTTCGGTCATCGCCATGCTGTCGTGGAGTGTGGGTACTATCTTCATCGTACGGAATAAACTCAATATGAATCCCTACAATGCCACCGGCTGGCAGATGTTGCTGGGCTCGGTGATGTTGTTCATTATTTCACAGGGCTTTCAGCCAACCATTCCCTTCGGGGAAATTACCAGGAACTCGTGGCTGGCCATTACTTATCTGGTACTCGCCGGTTCTTTACTTGCTTTTATTGCTTTTATCTATTCCATGAAAAAACTTCCGGCTGCTTTATCTTCTTTGTATGCGTATATCAACCCGCTGGTAGCCATGGTTACTGCAGCCCTTGTACTGGGGGAAAAATTAACCATGAATATTTTATGGGGGGCCATTGTAACCCTGGTGGGGGTATTCCTGGTGAACTACAGTATAAAGAGAAGCCGGGAGAAGATTATAGTTGAGCCTGAACAATAATCTGTTCGTATAACTCCCGCCACCCTTCAAACTCTTTTGCAGTACCTAAAAAATTATTGTGCCAGATGCTGGTGAATGTGCCGTTCACTTCTTTGCAGGCAGATAAATAATGCATCAGTTCTTCCATCGTTTTGGCTGTATCCTGTTTTTGTTCATAATAAGCATTGGCATCCATAAAACAGAACGGATGAATGCGTAAGGTTGTTTCCTCCTCTTCTTCGAGGTTGTACCAATTGAATGAAGAAGCCACCGAAGCCCGGAAACCGTTGATGCTGCCATAGCCCATGGAATAATCGTCGGTAAAGCCGGCTTCAATAAGTTTGTTGTAGCTGTTGGGCAGATCGAAGCGGATATAGTGCTGGCGGGAACGGGTGATAGTGGAATCGTTCAGGCCGCTTAAAGCGTCCCGGCCGTGGGCGGTCATTGCCTGCAGTTGCTGTTTTTCTTTTTTCAAAAGAGAAGCATCATCGCCGCTTTGCCAGGACGGGTGCAGGCCGATGGAATATTTTCCGGTGTGCTGCTTTACCAGTTTCCACATAGCATCTTTATGCGGAAGGATATTTTTATCGTACCGGCCATTTTTTTCAGGCACTAAAAAAAAATACAGCGGTTGCAGGTTGTATCGCTGGTGCAATTGATGCAGCCATTCGTATGAATCAAAGGGATCATTTGCCGAGCCGGCCAACACCTTTATCCGTTCTGACGAAGGCGACTTTATAAAACCGCCGATATTCCGCAACAGGCCCTTGTGTTTGCAGGAGTACGCAATGTCAATATCGTATGTAGGTTCAAAATTGAATATTGGGAGCTGAACATTGAACATTGAGAATTTCTTCTTCAATCTTTTTATAAATTCCTTCACCCATATATTTACCAGGGGTAAATTCAGAAATCCCTCTTTAAATGCCAGGGAATTTTCATGTGCATACCTTCCGTACATGTCTTTTTCATGCGGCAGGTATTCTTCGTAGCGGGTAAGCAGGTAAAAGGATGCGGCAAAGATATCGAAGGGAAAGTCGGAGTTATGGGTGCGGAAAAAAGCCTTAAACCCATCCACGTTAAAACAAATGATCTCCTGGCGGATGATTATTTCATCAAACAATAAGCTATTGCCCTGGATGCTGAATGCGTTCACGCCATGGGCCGGATGAATGTCTGCGTCGCTGTAATTGATCTTTACACCCTCGTGGTTCCTGAATTCTTCGGAGTCGATCGTTATGGAAAAATCAACACCCATTAATTCTTTAAAGAGGAAAGAACAGATATACTGCAGCCGGGGAGAGGTAATATGTGAATAGATCAGGACCATTCTTGCACAAAATAAAAAAGTCCCGCCACTGCAGGACCTTTTCTGTTTGTTAATTTTCTATTTTTTAAACCGTTCTTTCCACATTTGGTTAAATGTTTTCTGACTGAAATTAAGATCGCTGCGGTTCTCCTTCCAGCCTTTGAACATGCCGTTCACTACTTTGTTCTTCAGGTTCCCGCTGCCCAGGTTCATAAAACCTCTTTTTAAACTGGCAATACGCCAGGCCTTCCAGGCCATTTTTTCGCTGAAGCTGGTTAATCCCTCTTCAACCGATTCGGCCCTGTTCTCCAGCAACAGTTCGTGCAGGTTTATTTTCACCGCACATACTTCGGTACAGTTTCCGCAGAGTGAAGAAGCATAGCTTAAGTGTTTGAATTCTTCCATGCCTTGCAGGTGTGGTGTGATGACGCTGCCAATGGGGCCGCTGTAGGTAGCACCATACGCATGGCCCCCGATATTTTTATAGATGGGACATGCATTCAGACAGGCCCCGCAGCGGATGCAGTATAAGCTTTCCCGCTGTTTTGGGTTCTTAAGGATGTTTGTTCTTCCATTATCCAGTAATATCACATACATCTCTTCCGGACCGTCGGTTTCATTCTCCTGTCTTGGCCCGGTGATGATGGTATTGTATACCGTGATCTTTTGACCGGTACCGAACGTAGAGAGCAGGGGCCAGAATAATCCCAGGTCGGTAATGGAGGGGATCATCTTTTCAATGCCCACAATGGCTATATGCGTTTTTGGAAAAGCGCAACTAAGCCTGGCATTGCCTTCGTTCTCAGTAACGGCAATGCCGCCGATATCGCTGATGATGAAGTTGGCGCCGGTAACACCCACTTCGGCCTGCACATATTTTTCACGCAGAATTTCCCTTGCCTTCAGCGTTAACTGCTCGGGCGTATAATTGATCGGGGTACCTAATTTTTTATTGAAGAGCCGGGCCACGTCTTCCTTGCTTTTATGCATGGCCGGGGTTACAATATGATACGGAGCTTCGCCGTCTAATTGCTGTATGTATTCGCCCAGGTCGGTCTCAACGCTTTCAATGCCGTTTGCTTCCAGGGCTTTATTCAGGTGGATCTCTTCGGTTACCATGCTCTTGCTTTTCACCAGCGATTTGCAGTTCTTTTCCCTGCATATCTTCAGTACTTCTTCTATTGCCTGTTCGCCGTTCTCGGCCCATATCACTTTGCCGCCGCGTTTGGTGAAGTTGAGCTCAAATTCTTCCAGTTGCTGGTCGAGTGTTTCAATGGCACGCCATTTCACATTTTTGGCCCGTTCCCTGGCTAAGTGTACATCGGCAAACTGTTCTTTCCCTTTTGGCACTGCTGCATTGTATTTACCAATATTGAAATTGATCTTGCGCCGGTGTTCCAGGTCGGCGGCTTTAACGGTGCTTTTGGCAAGAAAGGTTTGTGATTGATCAGACATGTATTGTTATTTAAGTACCCCCAGTTCCTTCCCGATCTTTGTAAAGGCTTCAATCGCTTTATCCAGGTGTCGTTGTTCATGCGCTGCACTCAACTGTACCCGTATCCTTGCCTGGCCTTTTGCCACTACAGGAAAGAAGAACCCGATCACATAAATGCCTTCATCTAAAAGTTTAGCGGCGAAGTTTTGTGCCAGTACCGCATCGTATAGCATGATGGGTACAATGGGATGATCGCCGGGTTTTATATCAAAGCCGGCTTCGGTCATTTTTTTTCGGAAGTATTTGGTGTTGCTTTCAAGTTTATCACGCAGTTCGGTTGTTTCGCTCAGCATATCCAATACGGCAATGGAGGCACCTACAATACTTGGCGGTACCGTATTGCTGAATAAATAAGGGCGACTTCTCTGGCGCAGCATTTCAATGATCTCTTTTCTGCCCGATGTAAAACCACCGCTTGCACCACCAAGGGCCTTGCCTAAAGTTCCGGTAATGATATCAATCCTTCCCATAACGCCCCGGTACTCATGTGTTCCTCTTCCCGTTTTTCCTAAAAATCCGCTGCTGTGGCATTCGTCGATCATTACAATGGCATCGTATTTATCTGCCAGGTCGCAGATCTTATCTAACTGGGCAATGGTACCGTCCATGCTGAAGCTTCCGTCGGTTACAATGATGCGGCTGCGTAAATGGGCGCTTTCTTTCAGTTTTTCTTCCAGGTCGTCCATATTATTATGCTCATAGCGGTAGCGCTGTGCCTTGCATAACCGAACGCCATCAATGATGGAAGCATGGTTGAGGGCATCGGAAATGATGGCATCTTCTTCTCCAAACAACGGTTCAAATACACCGCCATTGGCATCAAAAGCGGCAGCGTATAAAATAGTGTCTTCTGTACCGAGGAAATCAGCCAGTTTTTTCTCCAGTTCTTTATGAATATCCTGGGTGCCGCAGATAAAGCGTACGCTGCTCATCCCATATCCCCGGATATCAATATACTTCTTGGCGGCGGCTACCACTTTGGGGTGGGAGGAAAGTCCCAGGTAATTATTGGCACAAAAGTTCAGTACGGTCTTTCCGTTCACAATGATCTCGGCACCCTGCTCGCTGCTGATGATCCGTTCTTTCTTCAAAAGGCCGGCGGCCTCTATTTCTTTCAGTTCATTGGCTATCCGGGCAACAAATTTCTCGTTCATATCTCCAATTATTAGGTGGGGCAAATTTAGGCTAAAATACACCTCACCCCAACCCTTCTTCTTAAGGAGAGGGAACCGGAATATTGAGCGGATAGGAGGGCTATAAATCATTGTCCAGTATAGCTTTTCGGATAATGTGGAAGATTTGACGTTGGGATATCTTTTATGTACCGCCCCTTCTCCTGAAGGAGAAGGGGGTAGGGGGATGAGGTAAAAAATAACATTTTCCCCTTTTCCTGTAACATTTTATTACCCAACTTCGTATAATACTCAAAACAACCCAACAGGAGCTGATTTAACCGCCCCAAAGCTTTATGACTGAGAGAGAATATAATGAATGTGTAAACCTGTATGCAGACAATGTATACCGCTTTATCCTCAAGAATCTGGGGCATATAGAGGATGCAAAGGACGTGGTACAGGGGGCTTTTGAAAAGCTTTGGATAAGCAGGGACAAGGTAGAGAATGAAAAGAGTAAGAGTTACCTGTTCACGATCGCCTATAACCAGATGATCGACCATATCCGGAAGAACAAGCGGATAACCCTGAAGGATGAATTTACCGATAGTGCTAAAGGAGCTACCACTCAAAAGCACGATACAAAGAGGGTATTGAATGAGGCCCTGGCCAAATTAAGTGAACAGCAACGAAGCCTGGTATTACTGAAGGATTATGAAGGATACAGCTATGAGGAGATCGGGCAGATAACCAATTTGAACGAGAGCCAGGTAAAAGTTTATTTGCATAGGGCAAGATTGCAATTGAGAGAATATATAGTAAGTCCTGAGAACGTTATTTAGCCCCCTAAAGGGGAACCTGAGGGAATGAATATTTAAAGAGAATGAACATAAACCGCCATAATTATGAAACATTTTTCCTGCTGTATGTAGATAAGGAATTATCTGCTGCAGACAGGAAGGCTGTAGAGTTGTTTGTGCACGAAAACCCGGATCTGCAGATGGAGTTATCCTTATTGCAGGATACGATTCTTAATGCAGATGATGTGGTGCTGGAAAAGAAAGACTGGTTATATATGGAAGACGGCATTTCTGCGCTGCAGGAAAACCTGATGTTATACGCCGATGATGAATTGTCTGCTGATGATAAGAGAACCATTGAAGCGCTGTTGGCCACGGATAAATCAGCATCAATCGAATGGAACATTTTAAGGCAAACAAAACTGGAGCCCGAAACATCGATCGTATTTGCCGATAAAAATTCTTTATACAGAACAGAAGGCGCCCGGGTGGTTGGTATGAAATGGTGGCGGGTTGCAGCAGCAGCCATTTTACTGGGCTTTGGATTATGGACGGGAATGACCGTATATAATAATAACACTAAAACCACCACCGGTACCAACGGAGAAATTGCAAATAGAAATGGCAGCACTTCTTCAGAAGTAAAAAACAATACAACGGATAATACAGCCGGAACTAAACAACAGGCGGAAGATGCCCCGGAGCCGCAGCAGGTAGCAACAGTTGAAACGCCGAATAATGCAAAGGAGCCGCAGCAAGAGGCTGTTGAAAATAAAGGCCAGATAAGGGGAAAGGATACAAAAGAAAATAACAACAGGCAGGATAAGAGCCAGGAGAATAATATGGCTGCAGGCAATAAGAACGGGAAGCCGAGCAACAACCTGCCCAAATCGTATTTAGAAAATATTAACAGGAACGAACGTAACGAATATGATGTAGCAAACGTAAAACCTGAAACCAACAACATCAACACTTCCGGGGTGAAAGATATTGTGGTGAAGACAAGTCCTGTTATTACTGATCCAGCTACTACTGCCGCCATTCCGGTGGTTTATACAGACGAGAACAATAATAACGACCGCATGCTTTATATGGATGAAGACAAAGTAAAGCGGACAAAACTGGGTGGGTTCATACGCAAGGCAACAAGAATGCTGAGCCGTAACGCCAACATAAAAACCGGCGACGGATTGAAAGTAGCCGGTTTTGAGATCGCATTAAAATAATCACATTAAAAACAGAACACATGAAAAGGCTAACATTACTATTAGCAATGGCAACTATTTGCTTAACTGTACTGACGGTATCGGCACAGGAAAAAAAAGACACCATCCGCATCGGCGGGATGATCATTGTAAAAGAAGGGAAAACAAACGGCGGTGGTGACAGGAGCGTGAAAATGAAAAGAGATCATTCGCCCAAAAAACTGCGCAATGTGAGTACCAACTGGGGGATACTTGACCTCGGATTCAGTAATTACGATGATAAAACGAACTACAGTGCGCCCGGAATGGGCGGGTACCTGATCAACAGGCCCGGATACCCGGCTTTCAGCAAGAGCGACTTCAGGTTGCGTGCCGGCAAAAGTATAAATGTAAATATCTGGATATTCATGCAGCGGCTTAACCTGGTAAAGCATCATGTGAACCTGAAATACGGGTTAGGCCTGGAATTGAATAACTATCGTTATAAATCAACCATCAGTTATAAAGAAAGCGGCACCGAGCCTTACAGCAATATGCCGGCAGTAAGAACCGAGCCTTTTATCTTCCGCGATTCTATCTCCTTTACTAAGAATAAACTGGCAGCCGATTACCTGACTGTTCCGCTGATGCTGAATTTCTCTTCTCACCCGTCACGCCATAATAAAGGGGTGAGCATTAGCGTGGGCGTTAGTGCAGGTTACCTGTACAGCCAGCGTAACAAACAAAAAAGCGGCGACAGGGGCAAGCGAATAAACAAAGGGGAGTACGACCTGGAACGCTTTAAGTTCTCTTACATAGCTGAGTTGGGATTAGGCCCCATCCGCTTATACGGATCATACAGCCCTAAGTCGATCTACGAAAAAACACTCGACATGCGGCCTTATACGATAGGACTCCGCTTCAGCAACTGGTAAAAATACTCTCTCACTCAATCCTTTACCCACTGCGGTTTTTACCAACGTGGGTGAGGGATGAGTCTTTGATACCGCTTACAGCCTTCTGTAGGAGGTTATTTTTTTTCCACATTGAGTAATTTTTGTTAATGTTTTTGGCCAGATTAAAATATTTTTATGTGGCACATCGTTTGTCATATAGAGAAAAATTATTTTTCCAATGAAGGGGTCTACATTTTTCCAGGTTATCTTTTTAGGCAGTGTACTAACTGCCCTTTCCTTTATTCCACCGGCTAAAAAGAAAAGAACCGGGGTTAAGAAAACAGCTACACCAAAAGCAGTAAAATTAGCTGTAAAAGACAGCGCCGAAAATCCTTATTATATTATTGTTGATAAAAGTGATTACGAACTGAAAGTGTATGATGACGAAGGATGGTATGCCACTTACCCCATCGTTTTTGGCAGCAAGGACCTGAGTGATAAAATGAAAGAAGGCGACAAAAGAACACCCGACGGAAGCTTTAAAGTGATCCTGAAAAAGATACATCCCAAATGGGGCCCCGAATTATTACTTGACTATCCCAATGACATCAGTTACCAGCGATTCAAAGAAAGAAAGGCAAAGGGATTGATACCTAAGAATGCCCGGATCGGGAATGGTATTGCTATTCATGCTACCCGTCCGCAGGAAGAATGGACGATCGATAATTTTTACAACTGGACCGATGGATGTGTTTCGGTTAAATACACCGAGATGAAAGACCTGTTCAGTTATATACCTGTAGGTACAAAGGTTACTATCCAGCAGTAAATTTTACTTAATTCAGTTTTATCATCACTGCATGACCATTCAGGTTATGAATGATATGCCTGTCGGGCCTGTTCCGGTATTCTTCCACTAGTTTTGCCACACCGGTACAGGAGTGAAACCCGTAATCATCGAAAACAACAACGCCTCCGGTGATCAACCTGCTCCATACCCATTCCAGTATATCTTTTGCAGAGTCGTACACATCCACATCTATATGGCATAAACTAAATTGTTCTGTAGCGGCAATTTCATGTGCCGTGTCTTCGGGGAAAATTCCTTTCAGGATCTTATAATGCGGGTAACGGCTTTTATTCTTTAAAACATCTTCCACAATCTGCTGACTGGTATCGCTGTGTTCGCCGCCGGTATAAAAACTATCGTTGGCTCCGGCCTTGGCCACACCCGAAAAAGTATCGGCAAGATATAAAGTGGCTGTACTCTTCAGGTCAGCCAGGCGCTGCGACATGATGCCCGCTGTTCCTCCGCGCCAAACACCTACTTCCAAAATGGCTGCATGGGGGCTCAATACATTTATCTTATGAACCAATTGCCAAAGTTCGTGGCAGCGGTAAATATCAACCAGTGTATTGTCTTTTATCTGGTTGTAGATATTCATAAATGAAGCATCGCCCAGCCAGGGAGCATAGTTGGCAGAAGGAAAGGAAAAACCATAGTTCAACCCATCGATGCTGAAGTTTGCCTTGCCGTTGTGCGTGGGGCGCTTGCCAATATAGATACCGGTTTTGTTGAACAGAGTGTGTATTATTTTTTTCAGTGTCATATGAACGGGTGAGTGATCTGTAAAATTAATGCAGACAAAATGATCGCCTGCTTTTATTTTTCAATGAATAATAAGCAGCCATCACCATAGCTCAAAAAACGAAAACCATTTTCCAGGGCATATGTATATATCTTTCTCCAGTGATTACCAACTGCAGCGGCAACCAGTAACAGCAAGGTAGATTGCGGCTGATGAAAATTGGTGATGATGATATCCGCTATTCTGAAGGAATACCCGGGAGCTATCAGTATTTGTGATTGCGTAAACAAGTTCTCCTGTTTATTTTCCTGCAGCCAGTTCAGTAAAGATGTTAAAGCCTCTTTTGCAGGGATTTTCGTGTTGACCAAAGGTTCTTCATACACTTCCCATTGGTTGAGCTGCAGTTGCTTTATACCCGGCTGCAACAGGGTTTTTACTCCCATCCAGTATAGGCTTTCCAATGTTCTCAACGAAGTGGTGCCAACGGTAATAACCGGGTCCTCCAGTTTATTCAAAAGCCGCCCGATCATCCCGGTATTTACTTCGATCCATTCGGCATGCATTTCATGGTCTTCCATCCGGGCCGCTTTTACCGGCTTAAATGTTCCGGCTCCCACATGCAGGGTTACAAAATCCTTTTGAATATTCTTTTCAGCAAGGCGATCGAAAATACCTTGTGTAAAATGAAGCCCGGCAGTAGGCGCTGCCACAGAGCCTTCGTCTTTGGCATAAATGGTTTGGTAACGGATGCTGTCTGCATTGTCCGGCTTTCTTTTTATGTATGGAGGCAAAGGTATCTGCCCGCAGTTTTCCAATACTTCTGCAAAACTTAATTCGGCAGGTGCCCAATCGAACTCCACTACATAGGCATCGGTTAACTTTTCAATGAGCGAAGCCGTTAATTCTGCATTTTTAATTTTTAATTTTAAATTCTTTTCTTTCCACTTGCTGGCTCCGCCGATCATACATTTCCAGGAGGTTTTGCCTGTTGCAGATAAGGTGGTTGCATGGTCAGCGTTGTAAGGCTCTAATAAAAATATCTCAATCACCCCGCCGGTCTCCTTTTGAAAAAGAATTCTTGCATTGATGACCCGGGTATTGTTAAAGATGAGTAAACTGCCGGCAGGCAGGTATTGATCTATGTTTTTATAAACAGTTTCTTTTATTTGCCCGCTTTTATAAACGAGTAGTTTTGATGAATCCCTTTCGGCAAGGGGATGCAATGCTATCCGTTCAGCCGGCAGATCGTACGTGTAATCAAGGATGGATATATACTTGGGATGGATCATTTTAAAAATGCGGAAACTTCCGTCTTCCACTTTTCGGGTTCTTTTTTGCAGAGGCTTTCGTGACCGGCAGTTTCGTACACAACAAATTTTTTATCAGCCGTTCCAAGATTGCCGAATAAAATATCTTCTTCTCCTTTGGTGACCCTTGGGTCATTTCTTCCCCATTGAAGCAATACCGGGCAATGAATCTCTTTTACAAACTCCTGCGGCTTCATGTTAAAAGCCCAGAACCCGTTCTCCGTTCCTCCCCAGAATGTGAGCAGGGTGGTCAATGGCTGCGGGGGTAATCCCATTAACCTCAACCTGCCCTTTACAGCATCTTCAATGGTGCCGAATGGCATTTCAAGGATCACTTTCGCCGGAGTTAATTTATGATCTTTAATTGCTTTTGTAATGGTGGAAGCGCCCATGGAAATTCCCCACAGCACCACATTCTTTTCGCCTTTGTTCTTTATGAAATCATACGCCAGTTTTATATCTTCCACTTCGTTATAACCAATAGTGCAGGTATTGCCTTCGCTGCTGCCGTGCGCCCTGAAGTCGAGCAAAAAAGCATTGTACCCCATCTTCCGGAACGCTTCCGCTTCTTTGATCACGCCCGATTTGGTTCCGCCATGGCCATGAAAAAGGCAAACCGTTCCCACGGCGCTGTCGGCTGCCAAATACCATCCCTCCAGCTTCAGCCCGCCTTTTGTAGTTAAATAAATAGTTTGAAAAGAAGAGTCGGCGGTTACCGTATTTTTCTGTTTTACCGCATTGATGCCGAAGAGCATCTCTTTGGCCTTATGCCAACCGGTCTTTTCTTCTTTAGCCTTTATGGTAACCGTGCCGTTATCGTAAAAATGGGTGAACTTATATGCATGAAAAACAACGATCACATTTACGAGGATGAACAGAACCAGGGCCGTACGGAGGAGGAACTTAAAGAGTTGTTTCATATCTGTCCGTTGAAATTTTGCCAAAAGTAAATGTAAAAATTTTGTGAACGGTAACAAATTGCTTGCCCAATACCTTTAATTTTACGCCTCACTAATTTTAAAATAATTTCTATGAGATTGATCAGATCATTCCTGCTGGCGGCACTGGTGTTCACCACCGTTTGCAGTTATGCCCAAACCGGAAGCTACGAATGGAAAACGGCTACCTCGGGTGGCTATACATACAAATACGTAAGTAACGATCCTGCCAGGGCAAGATTCTATACGTTGAAGAACGGCCTTACGGTGATCTTAAGTCCCACCAATAAGGATCCACGCATTCAATGTTATGTGGCTACCAAGGCCGGCAGTAAAACCGATCCGGCTACCAATACCGGGCTGGCTCACTATTTAGAGCACATGCTGTTTAAAGGAACCAATAAATTCGGGTCGCTGGACTGGGCAAAAGAAAAGCCGGAACTGGATAAGATCGATGCCTTGTATGAGCAGTACAATAAAACGACCGATGTTGAAAAACGAAAGGCCATTTATCACCAGATCGATTCAGTGTCGGGGGTGGCATCAAAATATGCCATTGCCAATGAATACGACAAAATGATGTCGTCGATGGGGGCACAGGGTACCAATGCATTCACTTCTTTTGAACAAACGGTTTATACCGATGACGTACCGGCCAGCGCCATTGATAAATACCTGGCAGTACAGGGCGAACGTTTCCGCAATCCTATCCTGCGGATATTTCATACCGAGCTGGAAGCAGTGTATGAAGAAAAGAACCGTGGGCTGGATAATGACGGAAGAAGGGTATTTGAAAAACTGTTTGCTGAGTTATTTAAAAAACACAATTACGGCTTACAAACAACCATCGGAACCATTGAACACCTCAAGAATCCTTCCCTGGTGGAGATCCGGAAATATTTCAACAATTATTATGTACCCAATAATATGGGCGTGATCATGAGCGGCGACTTTAATCCCGATGAGATGATCAGGAAAGTAGACGCTACTTTTTCTTATATGCAGAACAAGGCGGTTCCCAAATACACATTTGAACCCGAACAACCGATCACATCACCGGTACTCGCTGAAGTGGTGGGACCCGATGCAGAGAATGTAACCATTGGTTTCAGGCTGCCGGGTAATAAATCGAAGGATGTATTGCTGGCCGACCTGGTTGGACAGATACTCACCAACGGCAAGGCCGGTTTGATGGACCTGAACCTGGTGAAGAAACAAAAGCTGTTGGGCGCATCTGCTTCGGTGTTTACGTTGATCGATTATGGCATCATGTATATGCAGGGCAGACCAACACTGGGCCAGAGCCTGGAAGATGTAAAAGCATTGATGCTGGGCGAGATCGATAACCTGAAAAAAGGAAATTTTGATGATAACCTGATCACTTCCATCATCAACAACCAGAAAAAAAATAAAATACTTGGTACCGAATCATATGGTTCCAGGGCGAGCGACCTGATGAATACATTTACATCGGAACTTGATTGGAAAGAGCAGGTGGCATATACCGATATGCTGTCGAAGCTCACCAAAAAAGATATTGTTGCTTTTGCCAATAAATATTTTGGCGACAACTATGTGTGCATTTTAAAACGCAAAGGCGAAGATAAAAATATAGTAAAGGTTGAAAAGCCACCCATTACACCGGTTGAAACAAACCGGGATGCACAGTCTGATTTTGTAAAGCAGGTGAATAATATGCCGGCCACTGCCGTTAAACCGGTTTGGCTTGATTACAGTAAAGACCTTCAGAAAACAACCATCGGCCCGGCTGAAGTGTTGTATGTGCAGAATAAAGACAACAGCATCTTCCGCCTTCGCTACCGCTTTAATATGGGTACCTGGAATAACAAAAAACTAAGCCTGGCCGCCCAGTACCTGCAGTTCCTGGGAACCGATAAGATGAGTGCCGAAGAAATAACCAAGGCATTCTATAAGATCGCCTGCAGCTTTAATGTGAATGCGGGTACAGAATACACAACCGTTATGATCGAAGGCCTTCAGGAAAATTTTTCAGCTGCCGTGAAATTGTTTGAAGATGTGCTGAAGAACTGCAAAGGTGATGAGAATGCACTAAAATCATTAAAGGCAAGAATAACCAAATCAAGAACGGATGCTAAAGCAAACAAAGGCGCTATCATGAACGGCCTGGTGAGTTATGCAAGATTCGGTAACAAGAATCCCTTCAATTATGTATTGAGTGATGAAGAGCTGAAAAACATTACAGCCGACGAACTGGTTGGTATCTTGCACGAATTGAACAGCTACTCTCATAAGATACTGTACTATGGTCCGCAACCATTGGCGCAGTTAACTGCTGGCTTAAAGGCCGATCACAACATACCGGCTGACTTTAAAGCAGCCGGAGATAAAGCGAAATTCACCCCGGCCACGCAGGCAAGCAACCAGATCCTGTTTACGGATTATAACATGGTGCAATCGGAGATACGCTGGGTAAGAAATACAACAAGCTACAGCGCCGACAAAGAACCGGTGATCGATATCTTTAACAACTACTTTGGAGGTGGCATGGGCGCATTGGTATTCCAAACCATTCGGGAGTCAAAGGCGCTTGCTTATTCAACCTTTGCCTTTTATGCAAAGCCTGATAAGAAAGAAGACCCGTTCTATACATTGGCTTATGTAGGTTGCCAGGCAGATAAGTTCAACGAGTCGATCGTTGCAATGAATGAATTGCTGAATGATCTCCCTAATGTAGAAGAGAACATCAAATTTGCACGTGCAGGCATTAAGAAGGATATTGAAACCGAACGTATCACCCAGGATGGCATCATCTTCAATTACCTTACCGCCCAGCAGAAAGGATTGAATGAAGACATCCGTAAGAAAATATATGCAGCGGTAGATAAAGTTGGGTATAATGAATTGAAACAATTTCACAGCGAGAACATCGCTAACAAACCTTATACCTATTGCATTGTAGCTTCCGACAAAAAATTAAGTGAAGAAGCAATGAAGAAATACGGTGAAGTAAAACGACTGACCCTGGAAGAGATATTCGGGTATTAATAATACCAGTTTTTTAAGGCGGACGGTCCTTTGAAA
>DAOLIP010000067.1:0-19877 GCA_035328475.1 Ferruginibacter sp. | reverse complement strand
TCTTATTATTCACCGAAACCATTTTCTTCTTTAATCCTTTTGTACGCCATTTCTGCAGCAAAGTAAAAATGGAAAGGGAAAAGAACTGCGACCTGGGCGTGATGGCTTTTGAATATTCACCGGTATTATATGCCGAAACATTATTACTGGCCGAACGGATGAAACAACAGGTTCCGGGTTTTCAACTGGCTGCTGTTAACCGTAAAAAACAACTGCTTAACCGAATCCGCTTTTTTTCCGGCGATGTTAATTTCAATCAACCGGTGCGTTTTAATATGTTAGTTCCGGCACTGGGTTTGCTGCTGCTGATGCTGTTCTCATCCGCTGTATTATTCCGGTCAGGCAATGCCGTCATTCCATCTTTACAGGCTTCAGCCAGCACCATGTCCTATCTCCCGTTCAACAATGGTGAATTGCCCGGGACTTATTATGTAAATGATCCATTGGTTTCAGCAAAAGATCTAAAGGTCGCTGCAGCCGAAGTGAAAAAACAAATGCCTGCCATGGAGAAAAAGATCAATGAACTTCAACTCCTGGAATCCCGGATAGAAAAAGAAGCTGAAGCCCTTACTGCAAAACAGGCTGAACAAAACTTTATCATGCCGGTTGCCAATACTGAAAACGATGGCGCCAAACAGATCATTATACAGGAAGAAAGTGCCGGTGCTGGTAAATCAGCTTCTGTAAAAACCTATTCATTACGCTTCGAAAATGGTGAATGGATACTGGAACCGGTATGGACGATCTCCGCCAAACAGATCCCTGAAGATTCTGTCTTAAAGAAAATGGACAGCAGTAATGGAAGGTTGAAAAGAATGGTACCTGCACAACAATAATATGCTGGCCTGACGTCCCCGTCTGACCATTTTATTTCCTGATCGACAAAATGAATAAATAATAAGAGATACCTCTATCAACCGGGATACATTAATTTCTGTGAAGTAATGTTATTCATGGTCAGGCGGAGGCGTCAAAGACCAGGGTTACCAGGCGCAACGTGGACAGGTTTCTTTATACCGGTTGCCCAATACAAATCCCAGCATCACTTCATGCGTTCCCTTTGTATAAGTCTGCAGGCGTGACGTAGTAGCCTGTTCGTATGCATAACTGATATTAACCGTATTTGAGATATTCAGTCCGATCATTCCGGAATAACCGCCAACCAAATCAGCAAAGCGGTAACTGCCCCCGATCCATAAAAAATCTTCGTACTGCAGTTTCAGGTTTGCATGCACACCCAGTAATTGTGGTTGCCAGTATTGTACCATCACCGAAGGCAAAGCAGTGATCTGTTGAGAAAGTGCAAACTTATACCCTGCTGTGGCAAAGTAATTCAATGTGTAGCTGGAGCCGTACTTATCATCAGTTACAAATTTTGCTTTACCCGGAATGATGTTTAAAACAGAAACGCCCACAAAATACCGGGCAGAATATAACCAAAGCCCGGCTCCCAGTTCGGGCTTGATCTTTTTGATCTCCCCGTTACTGATACCAATGGCGGGATCGTTTGGATCAAGGTTACCCCACTCTATCTTTGAACGGTCTAAATTCACGCTGGTAATACCTGCACTGAGCCCGGCAGATATGCTTGTTTTGGCAGTAAGCGGCCGGTGATAAGCGTAGTTGGCGGCAATAGACCAGCGGTTGATATAACCTGCCTTGTCATTTATTGCAGTAAGACCAATACCATGATGTGGCTGTGATACAGCATATTCATCCCATGCTTTGGGACCAGCAGGGTTTTGTCCCGGCACGGCAAATGAATTGGCTCCCGTGCGGAAATCTCTTTTACCCAACGGGCCATGAATACTTAAATAGGTAGTTACCGGCGCTCCGGTAATACCCGCCCATTGATTGCGGTAACTTACTTTTACATCTGTGTAATTTTCTATGCCCGTAATAGCAGGATTAAGAATGTAATTATTGAGGATATACTGCGTGTAAAAAGGCTTGGCCTGCGAAAGAGCGGTAAAACTCAGCAGGCAGCCGATCGATGTTATGAGTAATGATTTCTTCATGGCTTTCAGTTTATTTTCACATTGGTCACTTTATATCTTTATTTAAGACCGGTATATTCTTTTAAGAGGTATTCCGGCGATGCAAAGCATTGCCGGAATACCGGTTCATTATTTAATGATGGTTACATAACCAGTGAGCGGATCCCGGCCATTACCCGGTTCGATGATATAGTAATACGTATCAAAAGGTAATGGTTTTCCTTTGATCGTTCCATCCCATGGCGTGTTATATCCACGTGATTCAAATACCAATTGACCGGTCCGGGTAAATACCTGCACCCTGTTATCCGGATAGGTATTCAGGTAATCAATATACCATTTATCATTGATCCCGTCTCCGTTTGGCGTAAAGGTGTTTGGTATTTTGGGGAACTTGAGCAGTTTCACAAACATATCATCGCTTCTGCTGCATCCTCCCCTTGCAGTTACGGTCAATGTGTAGATCATATCCGTAAGTGGTTTGTTCACTTTCACTTTTTCGATCCTGTTGTCGATCAGGTACTGGTTCGGTGTCCACACAAACTGCATATCGTTGCCCCATACCACTGGTGCAAGAACAATTTGTCCGCCTTCAAGAATGAAGCGGTCAGGCCCGGCATTTACATGCGGGTAAGGATGCACAGTAAACAGTTTGGTAATGGTATCGCTGTTGCAGCCAAAACTGTTCACTGCATACAATTTAACGCTGAAGGTAATGGTATCTGTGTAAGTATAGGTAACCGTATTGCTGTTTCTTATTGAACCATCACCCATGTCCCAGAACCATTGGTTTACGATACCGTCTTTTCCATCGGTATTATCCGTGAATGTAACATCGTCGCCGATACAGACTCCACCGGGCTTATTAATAGTGAAATCGGCTTTGGGTTGCGGATGTATGTTGGTAACTGCAATCACCGTATCGTGTGCACAACCTACTCCCGAAGGCGTAAGCGCCGCTGTACTTGTTACCGTAAGCCTTACATTAAACGGACCTTCGCTTGCATACCAATGCGTTGGACTTACACCCGAAGAGGTATTGGCAGCGCCACTTGACGGTTCACCAAAATCCCATAAGTAGGTCATACCGCTTCCATCGGGCATTACAGAACTATTATTGAATTTAACGATCGCATTCGGGATACAATAAGTTGGTTTATCAACTGCAAAAGCCGGAACCGGGTACGGGTTCGATTTAATTGATCCGGCAGCGCTGGCAACGATGCAACCATTACCTGTTGTGTTAACAGTATAGTTGAATGTTGGCCCGCCAATGGTTGTGGTTGGTGTTCCGCTGATGGTCAGTGTATTTCCTGTTACGGTATATATTACACCGGCAGGAAGCCCGGTTACCGTTGCGCCGCTGGCGCCTCCGCCCAATGTGTATGTAATTGGTGCGATGGCACTGTTCACGCAAACCGATTGATTGATGTTGCTGCCAGCATTCAATGTAATGGTATGATCGGGGTTAACCGTGAGCCTGCCTGTTGCATTGGCTACCAGGCAGGTATTGCCTGTTGTTGTAATACTGTAATTAAAGGGTGAACCTGCAGTTGTGGCAGGTGTTCCCTGTATGGTTAATGTGGTACCTGCTACGGTATAAGTAACGCCTGCCGGTAAGCCTGTAACGGTAGCATTTGTAGCTCCTCCTCCCAATGTATACACGATTGGTGCAATGAGCGTATTGATACACAATGTCTGGTTATCATTGCTTCCAGGGTTCAAAGAAATGGTATGATCTGGATTAACGGTTACCACCTGTGAAGTGCTCCTGCTGTTACAGCCATAGGCCGATACATTATACATGGTTACTGTATAGTTGCCCGGTGCCGGGAACAGGTGGGTGAATGTAGATCCCGGTGCATGGTTTTCGATTGGAGACCCGTCACCAAAATCCCAAACGGTATTGGCAAGTACAACAGACGAAGGCGCTGTTGATACGTCGGTGAAAGAAGCCGGTGTGGTTTGGCAGATGGGTGATACATAAGTGAAATTAGCGATGGCCGTATCCAATACACGGATGGTGCTGCTCATGGTATCCACGCAACCGCCGGTGGCAGATGTATATGTATAAAGAATTGTATGCACACCAATACCGGCTGCAGCAGGGTTAAATATTCCCGTTGGAGAAACACCCGGGCCTGTATATACACCCGTACCGGGAACGCCGCCCGTTTCAGAAGCCTGTGTTATCTGGAATGGCGGAACAAAGTAACAGGCATCCGGCATGGCATTGAACTGAACCAGCGGCGCTGCATTCACGGTAATGTTGGCAAGCCGGTCATTCACGCAAACACCTCCTGAATAAGCCCGGTAACGTATAGTGAATACCCTTGTTAACGGGGCCTGAAAGTTTGGATATAAGTGTTTGTAAACTTTACCTGTGAAAGGACTATTGTCAATATCAAATACAGCCGGGAAGTTTACATTGTCCCAGTAAATCTCCACCTTGGTGATCACACCCGGGAATACGGTGGATGCTTCTACAATGGCCACCGAATCGTTGGCACATAAAGTAGTTGGGTTGTTTACGGTAAAGTTTGCAACAGGGAAACTGCCGTTTACGGTCAGCACCTGCACGATGGTATCCCGGCAGCCCAGGGCGCTGGTAACAATCAGTTCCACATTATAATTACCAACAGCCGTATAACTGTGCTGCGGATTTTGTAATGTAGATGTATTTAGCGGACCAGAGGCCGGATCACCGAAATTCCAGTTCCATGCGGTTATTGTTCCGGCAGCAATTTTGCTGGTGTCGATGAATTGTGCGTAGGTATCACTCAGGCAAACTTCCGGTAAAATGAATCCCGCTTCCGGGCGATCGTTGATGGTAACAGGAATAGTAATGGGCGCCGCATTGGTGCAATTAAAAGATGACCCAACTGAAAGTGTAACATTATATGTGCCTGCAAGTGCAAATACATGGCTTGGGTTCTGCACATTACTCAACGGTGAACCATCACCAAAATCCCATGTCCAGCTATTCACTGTTCCAGAATTGGGAACAGACAAGTCAGTGAAATTCACGACCCTTGTTTCGCAGGATGGAGTAGAGAAACTAAAATTTGGAGTGGGCAATGCATATACTGTTATTGTTCCTGTAAGCACTGGGTTAACGCATGGGCCGGTAGTGGTAACAGTATAATTGAATACCCCTGCCGCTGTTGGTGTACCGCTGATGGTAACAATGCCCCCGGCAAATACGCCATTGATGCCTGCAGGCAAGCCTGTAACTGTTGCTCCTGTTCCACTTCCTGCAACAACGTAGGTTATATTAGTAATAAGCGGCGTATTTAGGCAAAGGTTCTGCACATTACTTCCTGCAGTTGATGTTAAAGTTATTGTAGCGTCAGCCGTAACGGTTATGGTTCCTCCGAGAGAAGGTGTTACACAGGGACCGGTTGTATTTACCGTATAAGGGAATACACCGGCTGCAGTTGGAGTACCAGTAATGGTAATTACGCCAGCAGCATAGGTGCCTGTAACACCAGCAGGTAATCCGGTTACACTGCCTCCATTGCCGCTGCCACCAACGGCATACGTGATATTTGTGATAGGGATATTGATACAAACGGTTTGGTTATCTGTTCCTGCAGCCGATGATAATGCAAGGGTGGCATCGGGTGTAACGGTAATGGTTCCTGTTGCTGTTGGTATTACACAAGGCCCGGTTGTATTCACCGTATAATTAAATGTACCTGCTACAGTTGGTGTACCGGATATGGTGATGACACCGGCTGCAAAGGTTCCGGTAATACCAGCTGGTAAACCGGTTACTGTTCCACCGGTACCGGTTCCGCCTACTGCATACGTAATGTTGGTAAGTAACGTATTTATACAAATTGTCTGGTTATCGGTTCCGGCTGCAGATGTTAATGCAAGCGTTGCATCTGCCGTTACCGTTATTGTTCCGGTTGCTGTTGGTGTTACACATGGGCCTGTCGTATTCACCGTGTAATTAAATATACCGGCAACGGTTGGTGTTCCGGTTATGGTTATTACACCGGCTGCAAAGGATCCGGTAACGCCTGCAGGCAAACCCGTAACACTGCCACCGGTTCCGCTTCCACCTACCGCATACGTGATGTTGGTAATCGGGTTATTAATACAAACGGTTTGATTATTTGTTCCTGCTGCGGATGTTAAGGTAACTGTTGCATCAGGAGTAATAGTTATTGTTATCTGCTGACCGGTTACAGGATTTATACACAGTGTGGAACCAACCGTTCTTACACTATCCAATGTGTAAATATATGTACCTGCTGTATTAGTGGGAGCTGTTATGGTAGCAGATATCCCATTCGGTGGATTACTGTTTACACTTAAAGCAGGTCCGCCATTTATGTTATAATAAAAAGTATACGGCGCCGTACTGCCCGACCCTGTAAATACAATGGATGGATCAGGGGCAGAGTTTATACAAACTGTATTTGCACCGTCAATTATTGCCGAAGGGAGCGGTTCTACGATAACTGTATGTGATACCGTATCCGTTAAACAACCCGGTGTTGTGATGGCAGTATATCGTACCGTGTATGTTCCCGGTGCGGTAAATGTATGCTGTGGATTTCTTACTGTAGAATTATTTGCAGCTCCGCTGGCAGGGTCGCCAAAATCCCACCAGAAAGCATAGGTTGCCTTGGGTATTTGCGGTGTTGTTTCGGTAAACTGGTATGGTTCGGCTACGCATTTGCCTGCTGTCCAGCTAAAGTCCGGAACCGGGGGAGCTGAAACTTGTAGTTCAAAATCAATTTCCTGTTCAGACCCACAACCATCTATATTTGGCGCATACGCAGTTATCGTAACTGGAAACAAACCTATTGTACTAAATGTATAAGCGGTAGGCAAAGAGTACCAATAAATAGTTTTACCATTAACAACAGTAGTTGAATCAGGCCCCCCGGGGCCCGGAACACAAGTTGTATATATCTGAGTGGGTGGTGCAGGAGGCGGACCAGGCAAACCACTCAGATTCCAGGCAAGTGAATCTGCACAATAAGGTAGTGAAACTTTGAATTTAAAAGGAGAACCTGTACAAACCGAAGGTGTACTTTCAATACCATACTGTGACTGAATAAGTATCTGCTGGTACAGGTCTTTTACATTTGTTCCCGCCGAATAACCATAAGATTCTGCATTTCCCATACCATATGTAATAGCATTAAAACCACTGTCTGAAGTCAGGCGGAATGATTGAGTTGGATAACCTGTTAAGTTTTCAACCAGGTAAGAATATCCGTTTAATTGAGGCATTGGAATAAACGTACCTAAGGGAGCTGCACCATTAATTCTGAAACTTGCTGTTCCAGCATTTTTTATATACACACATAAATATTTGGTATTTATATTTTGAAGATTTGAAGAGAAAATGTTTATATCGCTGATATTTTGCTCGACCGGATTTAATATTATCATATCAGGGTCGCCCTGCTGTTGTCCACCGATAGGTGTAGAGCCTGCGCAATTTGCACTCATCAGGTATTGAGCTACGGCAATGGGTTTATTTGCAACAATTACCTGAGGACCAGTATAGGGAATAGGATTCGGATTAGTAGCAGGATAATATTGTCCTGCATTTAGTGTTACTACCGTTCCATTAATATCTACATTGGTATTATTTTCAGATGCCATTACTCGTAGGTGATATCCATTAGTGTTGTTTAGTAATGGCACCACTCCAAATTCCTTACCCCAGGTTGTGATAGGATAACATTGTTGAAAAAGAGGATCAAAAGAACCTCCGTTACATCCAAGCCTGCTTATAGAAACAGCAGAACTACCGGAAAAAACGGCAATTTTTTTACATTCACCCAGTGGCCCCGGTATTGACTCTATATAAGAACCTGTAATGTCCACATTATTTTCTGGTGGCTGATATTGATAAACGTCTCCTTCATTAGGTAATGTAATTGTAAAAGGTGCACCAGATGCAACTCCATTTTTTACTATCTGGATCTGAACCGTAGTACCTCCTGATTCTGCAGCCACAATTTGAAACTGTGAACGGGAAGCCCCGGTCGGCGCATTCCAGAAATTCATTGAATAGTATTTCCGGCTTAAAGTGTTCTTTGGCAAAATCAATGATGCCTCTGAGCGAAAACCTGCATAAATATGGGCAAACAATACTACAGCAGGCTGGCCAGGATCCGTTTTTACATGGATTCCTTTATTCACTACAGTATTACTTTCTGCAGCTGTAACATTCGCATTGGCATACGGAATATCAATGGGACCTGTTATCTGATTTGCTGTTACAGTAAACGTAGTAGAAAAGCCGTTTACTGTAATTGTACCGGTTGAATTCTTATCCGATGTGAGGAACAGACCCATCTGGGCCTGTGAGGCTCCGGATGGAACATGGGCAGGGAATACCAGCCAAAATTCCTTTCCCTTATTAGATAAATCCTGGGCCGAGGCGGCAAAAGCAAATAATACGGTTAAAGAGAGAAGTATAAGTTTTCTCATGTTGTTTGGTATAAAATGAGTTTTACAATAAAAACCTAATCCCGTTTAGGGATGCTTGCCTGGGGGGAAATGTTGCTTAAAAGGATAGTGGATTATCCACAGGTTTTGCAGAAGTATTGGAGGAATCAAATATAAGTACAAAAAAACAAAATAACTACATTTCCAAGCAGCTATTTTTAGCTGTTTATAAACTATTTGTACCGGAAACAAGCCCGTTCGGTTTCATGAATTAAAAAACAAAAAAGCCGTATAGAAATACGGCCTTTGTTAAGAATCTTTCGATTCTGTAACCCCCAAAGAAAACTTCGTAAACCAAGCACTAACGTTTATCTGCTGGGGGCAGGCTTTAAACGTGGTTTAGGGCTTTATTATTTTGTTGCTGGTATGATTTCGGTGTTTATTTCTTTTTCACTCCTGTCTACCGGGGTCAACCGGTAACTCAGGCTTGCTTCTCCCCTTTTTCTCATCTTGGTCTTGTACCGGTAACTGTTTGCACCCTGGCGGGGATCAGGACCCAGTACGAGGGCAATGGTTGCGTAGTTCTTTCCATCGCTGCTGCGCTGTACCTGCCAGTAATTTGCTTCCACCACCCCATCGGTTTGCCAGTCAATAACAAGCTGATCATTGTTTTCATATACTTTAAAGTTTGTAATGGTGATCTTAGAACCGGTTGCTGTTGATTGCGCCTGTGTTTTTCCCAACGAAAGAACAGAGATCAGCAGGCATGCAATTGTTTTTATTGTTTTCATTGTGTAACATTTTTATCTTATAAAATACCATAGGATAAATGCTTTGCAATGAATAGTGGATTTTTAAAAAAGGAAGCTGACAGTTGATCACCACCAGCTTCCGTTAAACTGGTTTAGGGTACGGGGTACTTTAATTTTTTACGACACGCTGGTTGTCAATTACAGTACCATTTAAAACTAGCTGGGCTATGTACATGCCCGCAGCTAATCCATTGAGGCCATCAACCTGTACGTTGTTGTAGCCTTTACTTATTGGTGATTGTTTGGATAACAAAGTTTGACCATAGCTGTTCAGGATACGTATCTGTGCAATACCGGTTTCGGTGGCATTGAAACGTATATTCAGGTTCTCAACAAAGGGGTTTGGAGAGGCCTGCATGGTAACACCTGCTTTCGCCTGCATCCTTACCGCCAGTACCTTGCTGTAGGTAGCTTTTCCGTCAATATCTATCTGTTTCAGGCGGTAGTATGCCATTGTTTTGCCCTGTAATTCAGCCGCATTATCTTTAAACTGGTAGCTCTTACCGGTACCGTTCGCTGCAAAACCATCCAGCACCATTCCGATAGTTGTATAGTTATTCATATCAAAAGACCTTTCCACTTCAAAATGACTGTTGTTCATTTCCTGGGCGGTGATCCATTTTAATAAAACTGATTTATCGTTAACCACGGCATCAAAAGAAGTATAGGTTACCGGCATGGTTCCGCCGTTCACAAAGCTGAAGCAGCCGAATTTTGCTGCATATTGTCTCCCTGTTGGAGAAGACAGGTTGCCACCGTTTCCTTTTTTAAAATCGTAGCCCATTCTAAAAACAACAGAAGAAGTAGCCAGGTACTCGCCTACCAGCGCAACCTCAGGGTCAGAAGTGATTCCGCTATGCTCAACGTTGGATCCCTGGTATTGTTTCCAGAGAAATCCCAAAGCCGTATAGTTACCGGCATTAAGGAGTTGAGTGGGGGGTACTGTGCTGGTTAATATCCCGGTTTCGCCGGTAATGCAACCCATTTCCCTGTACCAACCGGTAGTACCGTTGGTAAATCCATCCATATCATAATGAGTAAACCGAAGGCCGATAATTGGTGCCGGAAGATTGGTCAATGTACTGTAAAAGGTCATGCTGAATGTGATCAAACCCCTTCTGTCACTGCTCAATGTTGAATTATCGGGTGCTATCTGTGGTTGAAACCGGTTATCATTACTTTGGTTTGAAAGGTCTCTTTCATCAATATTTACAACTTTCGCCTTGTCGACATTTTCAATTTTAACAAGCGCATACATATTAAAAGGAGAAGTAACTACATTGTTGTACCTATAGACTGCACCTTGCTGTAAAGCAGTGCCGCTTTGTAATGAAGGAACTCCTGAAAATTTTGGAATAGCGTTAGTATCAACACCTGCCGGGCAAGATTCAATCTGGGCAGAAGAAGTAAGTACAGTAAGCAACGCCAATACAGACGTAAAAATCAATTTCATTTTCTTGTGTTTGAGGTTTCAGATCGGTTCTGACAGAGGACTTTTGACGTAGGGCTTTAAAAGCCCGGACCAAAATTGGATGGTCTTTAGAGGAGGGATTGGAGGTTTTGGTTTTGAAAGAAGAACAACCGAGGTAATGGCCGTTTCCAATTTCAATGCAAACATACAGCGATTTTCGGAAAACGCAAATTCTATGGACCGTAATTTTACCGTCTTTGTGGTAAAAACCCCTTTCTTTACGGTTTTGTTAAATTCTATCCAAGTAATTGACCAGTTGATACAATACAATTTCTAACAAGAAGTCAAAAAAATTAGAAATACTTTTTTATATACAACAAATACATACATAAATCAAAACAAACTGCTCATTTTATAGCATTGTATATAGTAGGAAATCTAGAAAACGAGTAATTGCCGGTAGTCTACTTCATCAGGCCAATATGTCATCAAAATTATATAAACACAGCTCCTGCCCGATTCATCCTGGGGCTCTTGATCGCTTTAAAGTTGAAAAAGTAAAAAGATCTGTGCTCTTACAATCATCCAAAATTCCAAATTACTATTCACAATATGTTTTTTAACAGTAACATGATATATAATTTACTTTAAAATTTACGATAAATAATTTTATAGATTGATAACCTGTATATTACTTTATTTTTTATACATATTTAGTAATAACATCTTTGCTACGGATGCATTTGATTTTTTGTGCAAATTATTGCCATATTATTACGCTTTAAAAAATCTAATAAACTCTGTAAAATATTATTTAACAGTTAGTAGTATAAAAAAAAGTTACATCTACTATTTTAGTTAACTAAAACACTAAACTGGTTACAATACTTCCTGCTAATCCCAAATAATTTATGTCTTCAAATCGCCCCCCATGGTAGGCTTGCTTTTGGGCAATTGCTCAGCTTGACCTAATTTCATGAAAATTATAAGCCATGAATCAACGGTTCCTTCCCTACCCGATCTTGCTCCTTTGCTTCATTTTTTTTGCGTCATCATGTCAGGCACCAAAAGAATTAGAATACCGGGATTTTAGGAACCTGAAAGTGGAAAAAATAGGCTTTGGCTCCTCATCCCTGAAACTGGATGTGATTTATTATAACCCGAATAATTTCGGGCTTCAGCTCAAATACACCGACCTGGATATATTCATTGATGGCAATTACCTGGGCCATAGTTCCCAGGATTACCAGATCAGTATTCAACGATTATCCGAATTCACCCTGCCCCTTCAGATAAACCTGGACATGCAGAACCTGCTTAAGAATGCCCTGCCTACCTTTTTAGGCAAGGAAGTAACCGTTAAAATTACAGGGAAGGTGAAATTAGGGAAGGCTAATGTATACAAGACCTTCCCGGTCAATTACGAGGGAAGACAGCGGTTTGCTGTTTTCTGATATTTGAAAAGGACTGGTTTAACAGCAGACCCAGGGCCTAGGCTATTGTTTGCCTGGCGTAGTGGCGGGGGGATTCAGGATTGCCCGATGCAGTTTGCATTCTTTCGGCAGCCGTTTTACTGCATATTCTTCGGCTTCAATATCATCGGCATCAAAGCCCTGGTTGGCAATGGCTACTTTTATATTTTCCAGGGTAGTACGGTCATTGAGCCAGGTAACTGTGGTGGTTTTCTGCTTTATATTGACTTTTACAGAGGTTACACCGGGCTCCCTTCCAATAAAGAACTCCACCCGGTCTTTACATACATCACATTGAACGGTAGGGGTTTTTATAACGGCCTTGCCGGATACCTTTTGTTGCTGGGAATACTGGGCATAACCAACAGAACCTGTAGCTATAAAAGCCACCAATAGCAGCGATAGTACTTTCATAGTAGTCTAATTAGGCTAAAGTTAAGCGTTCCTCATCCAATTTGCCGGATCGGCCCTCCAATTTAACAGGGTATTTTGTTCCTCCGGCCCTACTATTCCCTTTTCCAGGGCAAGACCGATCAGGTTCTGGTAGTTGGTTAAAGAATGATATGGAATTCCTGCTGCCTCAAAGGCTTTCTCCGCTATTGCAAATCCGTATGTAAAGATCGAAACCATACCAACTACTTCTACCCCCGCTTCATTAAGTACATCACAAACCTGCAAACTGCTCTTCCCGGTTGAAATAAGGTCTTCTATCACCAATACTTTACTCCCTTTTTCAAGCTGTCCCTCAATCTGGTTACCCAAACCATGCTCTTTGGGCTTGGGGCGAACATATACATAAGGTAGTTTTAACTGGTCAGCAGCCATAGCACCCCAGGCAATGCCGGCTGTTGCAACCCCGGCAAGCACGCCTGCTTCAGGGAACTTCTCAAAGATCACACTGCACATCTCACTTTTAATGAAATCACGTATGTAGGGATAAGACAAAACCTTCCTGTTATCGCAGTAGATCGGGCTTTTCCATCCACTGGCCCAGGTAAAGGGCTGTTGCGGACTCAGTTTTATTGCATTAATTTGTAAAAGCTTTTCAGCTACTGCTTTTTCGTTTGTCATGCTGCAAATTTGACCTATCAAACCTGAAAACTGAAATTTATTTATGTACATCAAAATATACTTCGGTGAAAAGCCGGTAATTCTTTGCGACGAGATAAATAAAGAACTGAATGAGATACTTCATCATCCCGATGCGGTGTTTGTAGACGAGGTTTCTCCCCGGGCGATCAAATCGATGCTGCACGAAATAAAAAAGGAGGAATTTCATGCAGGTGTATTGTGGAATGCAGACCTGGAGGAACTTAAGAAAGCCTTCTTTAAAAACTTTACGGTTATTGAAGCAGCGGGCGGTATCGTACAAAACAACAATAAAGAATTACTCTTCATTCACCGGCTTGGGAAATGGGACCTTCCAAAAGGGAAGATAGAAAAAGGCGAAAAGGCCGATCAATGTGCCTTGAGAGAAGTTACCGAGGAAACCGGTACCAAAGAGCTATCCCTGAAGAAAAAGATCGGGGAAACCTATCATGTATATGACGAGTTCGGCAAACACTTTTTAAAAATATCTCACTGGTTTTACATGACCTGCCCGGCTAAACAGGAATTAACTCCGCAAACAGAAGAACATATCACTGAAGCTAAATGGGTGAAGACGATGGATATAAAAGAGCCCATGAAGAATACCTATCCTTCTGTAAAAGATATACTGAGCAAATTCTTTGATGCACCGTGAAGAAATACAAGATTCGGGATACCGGATTATTCCTTCGGCTTCTTTAAAATAGCAACGGTAAGCCGGCTGATACAAATAAGTTTCTCTCTTTCATCGTGGATCTTGATGTCCCATACATGTGTGGAAGCGCCAATGTGCAAGGGAGTACAGGTAGCCGTAACAAAGCCTTTTCTGGCACTGCGAACATGATTGGCATTAATATCCAATCCAACGCAAATGAATTTTTCTGTATCGATAACAAAATGAGAGGCCACACTCCCTACCGTTTCAGCAAGGGCACAACTGGCGCCGCCATGCAACAACCCATACGGTTGACGTGTGCGATCATCCACAGGCATGCGCATCTTAATGTAGTCATCACCAAGTGCCACCCATTCCATACCCAGGTATTGTCCCATGGTATTCGGGCCAAGGGGATTAAGATCCGGTAAGGACAATGATTTATTGAACCAGATAGACATAGCTTATTTCATCTTGCTGATAGAACGTTTTACAACATCCGGCAAAAATTGGGAAACATCTCCTCCATTGCGCAATACATCTCTTACCAATGTAGAGGCTACAGAAGTAAACTGGGGCAGGCAGGTAAGAAAGATGGTTTCTATATCGGGTTCGATGCTGCGGTTCATGTCGGCAATGGCTTTTTCGTATTCAAAATCATTTACGTAACGGATACCGCGTAAGATAAAAGTAGCCCCTACTTTTTTACAGCAATCCACCGTTAACCCATCATAGGCGATGGCGTCCACTTTTGGATTGTTTTTATAAATTTCTTTGAGCCATTTTAACCGTTGCTTTTCGCTGAACATCGGCTTTTTATTGCTGTTGCGGCCAATGCCGATTACCAGTTTATCAAATAAAGGCAGGGCCCTGTCAATGATATCGGTATGACCCAGTGTGAGCGGATCGAATGTACCCGGGAATAAGCAGATGCGTTTCATCCTGTAATTTGTTGATCAGTTAATTTGTTTATTAGTCTGGCTTTTTACCAGCCAAAAGATACAAAGCCGCCATTCTTACCGCCACACCATTTTCTACCTGCTGCAGAATTATTGACTGAGTGCTGTCTGCCACGTCACTATCTATTTCTACGCCGCGGTTGATGGGCCCCGGATGCATAATTACAATTTCTTTTTTCAATCCCCCCAGCAATTTACGGCTTACACCATATGCCAGGTTATATTCCCGTAAAGAAGAAAATAATACCTGGTTCTGCCGCTCCAGCTGAATGCGCAACACATTTGCCACATCGCACCATTCAAGCGCCTTCTGCAGATCATACTCCACTTTCACATTCAATGCTTCGCTGATGTATTTCGGGATCAATGTAGGCGGACCAGCCACCATCACTTCTGCCCCCATCTTATTCAGCAGGTAAATATTGCTTAATGCAACCCGTGAATGCATGATATCACCCACCAGTACGATCTTCTTTCCTTCCAGGCTTCCCAGTTTCTCCTGTATAGACAATGCATCCAGTAATGCCTGTGTAGGATGTTCGTTGATACCATCTCCCGCATTAATGATCGCTGCCGGAATATGTTTCGCTAAAAAATGAGGGGCTCCGCTGGCACTGTGCCGCATCACCACCATATCCACTTTCATGCTTAAGATATTATTCACCGTATCCAGTAAGGTTTCTCCCTTTGATACCGATGATGCCGCTGCTGTAAAGTTAATGGTATCGGCACTCAGCCTTTTTTCAGCCAGTTCAAAAGATATCCGCGTACGGGTGGAGTTTTCATAGAAAAGGTTCACAATGGTCACATCACGTAATGACGGCACTTTTTTTACAGAACGCTGTAAAACTTCTTTGAACTGGGTGGCGGTGGATAAAATAAGTGAAATGTCTTGCGGAGTGAGATGTTTAATGCCCAATAGATGTTTGGTAGATAGTTGCATTAAGCAGCAAAGTTAATGGTAAAAGTCAAAAGTCAAAAGTTTAAATTCAAAAGCCCTGTTTTGACTTTTAGTTTTGTATTTTAACTTAATAAAGTACTACCTCTTCCTTATCCCACTCCACTTTTACTTTTTGCGAAATATTGGAATCTATGGCTTTACCGCAGTAATCAGGCTGGATGGGTAATTCTCTGTTAAACCTGCGGTCAACCAATACGCACAACTCCACTTTCTGCGGTCTGCCAAAATCCTGGATAGCATCTAATGCTGCACGGATGGTTCTGCCGGTGTACAGTACATCATCTATCAAAATCACCTTCTTACCTTCAATAGAGAAAGGTATATCCGTTTTATTCGCCACATGCAGTTCGTCACGAACATCATCCCGGTAAAAAGTGATGTCGAGAATACCATACTGTACTTTTTCACCCGGACAAAGCTGCTGAATACATTCCATCAGCTTTGTGCCCACTTTTACACCACGGGGCTGAATTCCAATGAAAGCAACATCGTTTAAATACAGGTGATTTTCGAGTAACTGATGAGCAAGCCTGAGTATGGCAAGATGCAGTTGTTGTTTATCCAGAATGGTTTTCAAATCCTATTTTTTACAAGGCGAATTTATCTTTTATTGGCCGATAAAAAAAGTCCCTGTTTATGCAGGGACTCTTTTTATAGTAAGATCATTTATTTACCAGCGTTTAATTCCTGCTTCAGCGCATCCAGTTCATCCCATTTACCATCCGCGGCCAACTTTGCCTGCTTTGGCCAGGTACCGGGATTGTGCATGCGGTATTTGCTGCCGGCTTCTTCCAGTATTTGCTTTAGTTTTTTTACGGTAGCCTTTGAAAGTTGTTTGTACGAACTGATCCCGCTTTTATTCAGCAATACTTCTATCTTCTTACCGATTCCTTCCACTTCAGTAAGATCATCTTTTACAATTTCAGTTTTAGCTTTTGCAGCAGCTTTGGTCTTTGCAGCTTTTACTGTTTTTGCTTTTTGAATTGTTTCAGGAACCCGGATGATACAATTCTCCACCGAATAACCATACACATCTGTTATTACCTTCTCGCCATCGTCGTTCACCCAGTGGCCATTGCTGAGCAGGTAGCGGTATTGGTATTCCCGGCCACCGGCCAGTTCAATTTCTGCTTTCATAGAACCGTCTTCTTCTTTTTGCAACAATATCCCTTCACCGGGATTCCAGTTATTGAATTCTCCTACTAAAATACATTCCGCAGCTCCTGCTATAATTGATGCCGGTAATGTAAACCGAACTTTTGCCATCATCTTTATCTTTGTTTAAGTTATATAAATATAATAAGGTCTTAAAGGCCTTATTGTGTTTAGTTATTTTTCCTGCATGAACGGATAGCGATAATCTGTTGGTGAATTAAAGGTTTCTTTAATCGTTCTTGCGCTAAGCCAGCGATACAAATTAAGTATGGAACCTGCTTTATCATTGGTTCCGCTCCCCCTGGCTCCGCCAAAAGGCTGCTGCCCTACCACCGCACCGGTTGGTTTATCGTTGATATAAAAATTACCGGCGCTGTTACGCAACCTGTTTGTTGCCAGTTCCACTGCGTAGCGATCCTGAGCGATCACGGCACCCGTTAACGCATAGGGAGATGTATTGTCAACCAGTTTCAGTGTTTCCTCATACTTATTTTCGTCGTAGATATAAACCGTAAGCACCGGTCCGAATAATTCTTCACACATGGTTACATAATACGGATCAGTTGCTTCAATAATGGTTGGCTCAATGAAGTAACCATTTGTTTTATCACAGCCACCGCCTACCCAGATCTTTGCCTTGCTGTCCCGCTTTCTTGCGCCTTTGATATATCCTTCCAGTTTATCAAAGCTCTTTTCATCAATTACTGCATTTATAAAATTGGTGAAATCCTCTACTGTTCCCATCTTCATGCTCTTCACCGCTTCCACCAATTTCTTTTTTACTTCGGCTGCTATGTTAGAAGGAATATAGGCCCGGGATGCAGCCGAACATTTTTGGCCCTGGTATTCAAAAGCGCCCCTTGCCAAAGCAGTAACCACCACATCCGGATCGGCGCTTTTATGAGCGATCACAAAATCCTTTCCGCCTGTTTCACCAACAATGCGTGGGTACGAGCGGTACATCGCCATATTCCTGCCGATGGTTTCCCACATCTTATTGAACACCCCTGTACTTCCGGTAAAATGGATACCGGCAAAATCAGGATGGTTGAAAACCACTTCACCGATCGTTGGTCCGTCAATGAAAACCAAATTAATCACGCCATCAGGCAGACCGGCTTCTTTTAAAATGCGCATGAACATCTGTGCACTGTACACCTGTGTGTTGGCGCATTTCCAGATCACCACATTACCACACATGGCTGCCGATGTGGGAAGGTTGCCGCCAATAGCTGTAAAGTTGAAAGGCGTTAATGCGAAAACAAATCCTTCCAGCGGACGATACTCCATCCGGTTATTCATTGATGGCCCGCTGATAGGTTGCTGGCGATAGATATCGCTTAAGAAATGAACATTGAAACGCAGGAAGTCGATCAGTTCACAGGCAGAATCGATCTCTGCCTGGAAAGCGTTCTTGCTTTGCCCCAGCATAGTAGTACCATTGATATATGGGCGATACTTGCCGGCTAACAGATCCGCCGCTTTTAAAAAAATATTGGCCCTGTTCTCCCAACTCATATTCGCCCACTTGTCTTTTACCTTTAAAGCAGCATTGATAGCTTTGCTAACGTGCTTTGCTTCACCAACATGAAACTGTCCCAGCAAGTGTTTACGCTCATGCGGCGGACGGATATCGACCGTTTTTCCTGTTCTCACTTCTTCGTTACCAATGTACATGGGCACATCGATTTGAGTGCTCTTTAATGTCTTTAAAACTGCTTTTAAAGCTATCTTTTCTTTACTGCCCGGAGCATAACTTAAGACCGGTTCGTTAACAGGCATCGGGTAATAGAAATCTCCAAATTGCATGAGCGTTATTTTTATTTGTGAAAGTTCCGCAAAGGTATGCCGTACAAGTGAACCCCGCAAATTGCGGGGACGATGCTGAACATAATTTTCATTGTTGGTAAAACAATATCCCAACCGCAGAGAAAAGGAGTTGCAGAGTTAACGCAGAGAATCTCAGCGGAACCTCCGCCCCTCTGCTTCTCTGCGGTGAAGTTAACCTTCCGTTTCCTTCTCACTCATCAGATACGCTTTTACAAACCCATCCAGTTCTCCATCCATCACCGGGCCCACATTACCTACTTCATAATCGGTGCGGTGGTCCTTGATCATCTTATACGGGTGAAAAACATAACTGCGTATCTGGCTGCCCCACTCTATCTTTTTCTTTTTGCTGTTGGCGGCATCCTTTAATGCATTGCGCTTTTGTAATTCTATTTCATACAGGCGGCTCTTCAGCATCTGCATGGCCAGTTCCCGGTTGCCAAGCTGGCTTCTGTCCTGCTGGCAAACCACTACAATACCCGTTGGAATATGTGTAAGCTGCACCTTTGTTTCTACTTTGTTCACATTCTGCCCGCCGGCGCCGCCGCTTCTTGAGGTTTCCATCTTTACATCGGCGGGGTTTACTTCAATATTGATCGTATCATCTACCAATGGATACACATTCACGCTGGCGAAGGAAGTATGCCTTCTTGCATTACTGTCAAAGGGAGAAATACGAACCAGGCGATGAACCCCGTTTTCACTTTTCAAAAAGCCATATGCGAAATCACCCTCAAACTCGTAAGTGCATGTTTTGATACCCGCTCCATCTCCCCATTGCCAGTCGATCTCGGTAACTTTCCAGCCCTGTTTCTCACCATACATGCGGTACATGCGGGCAAGCATCTCAGCCCAGTCCTGGCTTTCGGTACCGCCGGCACCGCTGTTAATCTGCAATACGGCTGGCAGTTCGTCTTCCGGCTCATTCAGCGTGCTTTTGAACTCTGCTTCCTCGATCTTTTCAATGGCAAGATCATAGGCCTGTTTTACATCCTCTTCGGTTGTTTCCCCGGCCTTCCAGAATTCGAAGAGTACGGCAAAGTCCTCCACGGCCGTATTAACAGCCTGGTACAGGTTAATCCAGTACTCATTTACCTTTATTTCCTTTAAAAT
>DAOLIP010000066.1:0-20147 GCA_035328475.1 Ferruginibacter sp. | reverse complement strand
GGGCTCCGATCGCTTTTATACTCTACTTCACCGGCCTGTTTAATCTTATGTTCAACTGGGGGCACCATATTTATACCTTGCCCACGTATCCGTTTGTAAAACACATCAGTTATGCTGTAAGTATGACTGAACTTTTTATCTTAGGCAGGATCATATGGCAGTGGAGATCTTCCCTAAATATGGCACGCAAATATCAGCATAATGCCACTTATCGTTTCTTAGTAGCGGCAGATATCTGGATATTCCTGACGCTGGCACTGGCCATCGCAATGTCGGTACCCGCTATAAATGTCTATACACATGGCACACATATTACAGTGGCACATACCATGGGAGCAACGATCGGTATCAACAGTTTCCTTTTACTAGCCATGGCTTCAGACATTCTGCAAAATACCTGCATGCCTGTAAAACAACATGGAAACTGGTTCAATCGCGGTTACCTGATTGCAAATGTTTCCTTATTTATTTTCTGGGTCAGCCTCATTGCAGCCGGTATATTAAAAGCCAAATGGCAGATGAGTGCAGCGAGGGTCCCTTTTAGTTCAATGATGCTGCAATTGCGGCCGTATTTCATCCTTTTCTTCCTGGCAGGAACTGCAATGACAACAGGTTTTTACCTGGTATTATATCCCCTGCTGAAAAACCAGTTTTTATGTTTCCTTAGTAAAACCATCCACCTACGAACCAAAAACACGGCTAACCAAACAAACGTATTAAACTGGTCTCCGCAAATAAAAGCCTAGATGCTGAATCTTACAAAAATATTTCACTTTGAAATGGCCCATGCGATATATGGATACGCCGGTACCTGTAAGAATATCCATGGCCATTCTTATGAGCTGCATGTAACAGTTTCTTCTGTTGAAGTCCGGGATACTTACTTACCAGCACCGGGATTTGTACTTGACTTTAAAGAGATCAAAAAAATTGTCAGCAATACTGTGATCGGGAAGTTTGATCACAAGATATTGTTATCCAGTAGCTTTGTTTCTGCCAATCCTTGTTTCGCATCGCTGGAAAACCTGGTATTATTTGAGGTGGAACCTACTGCAGAAAATATGCTGATCTACATACAAAGTGTACTAGGCTCTCAATTACCCGGTAATACAAGGCTAGAGCACCTGAAGCTCTATGAAACGAAAGATTCTTATGCCGAATGGAAAGCGGGCAGTTGCGAACCGATGATCCGGCCCATTTAAAAAAAATGTAGTTTTCCATTTCAATAAAAACTATGTTCTCAAAAGCAACAGAATATGCACTACGGGCTACCCTTTTTTTAGCTCAAAAAAGTTCAGAAGAAAAAAAGATGGGTATTGAAGAGATAGCCCGGGCGATTGATTCTCCCCGCTCTTTTACGGCGAAAATATTACAGCAACTGACAAGAGATAATAAGATCGTCAGTTCTGTCCGTGGGCCCCAGGGAGGTTTTTTTATTCCTGAAAAGGCAAAGAAACTACCCGTTCGTGTGGTATTGGAAGCTATGAATGAAGATGAGATACTGGAAAAATGTGTAATGGGTTTAAAACTATGTTCCGAAACCAGGCCATGCCCCATGCATGCACAGTACAAAATTATAAAAGCACAATTGATAAGCCTGTTCACCACAAAAACCATTCAGCAGCTTGCTGATGAAATACAGGATGGAGTGATCTTCATCCGGAATAAGAAAAGCTGAGGATACTAGTCATTATCAAGTGCCTTTATCTGTGCTTTATAAGCTGAAGGTAGCAAGAGCGCCTTCACAGCACTGTCTAATCTTACTTTTCTGCAGAATTTATAAAACGGCAGAAAGATCGATAGCCACCGGAAAGAATTGAATCCCAGCAATGCTCTAGCTCTTGCAGGCACTACAAGTTTCTGCGATTCTACCAGCAATTTGTACCGGAATGCACCGAGATGTTTTTTGTATTGCTTATAAAGATCAATGGTATACTCACTTTTCACCAGGTCGTCTTCAAGGTGTTTCTCACGGCTGATCAACCAGTTGGTATAGCTTGCAGGCAGTTCGCTTAAATTCATCCTTGTTCCCAGCCGGAAGAAAACATCATATACTTCATCTTTTTCTTTGTCGCTTAGCTTTCGTTCCAGCAATTCAAAAGATGCGATGGAATAATGGATCAGCATGAACAATACATCCCGGTATGCCCAGTCGGGGATCTTTGCATTGCGGCCTTTTTCAACAGCTCCATGAATGGCGGTGATCTTATCTATGGCAGCATGGGCTTTATCTTTCTCAGAAAAAACAATTTCTCTTGCGTAGGTAACCGTGGAAAACAGCCGTCCCAACGGATCAGCGGGAAGTTTGCCGGTGAAATACAGCCAGTCAACTGCTTTGTTCAATGCAAATTCGGCTGCAGATCCGGCAAAGATGAAAAGAATAGTATCAGACTTACCCCATATCTTTCTTACAATGGAATCTGTTTGGACAAAATTTTCAATGGTAGCGTTCATCATTTATCTGAATAAAAAAGGAAGGCCAACTGGATACAAATTCCAGGCTCACTAAAGAAGGGCCCTGTCTAAATGTACATATCCTCCATCCACATGGATCAACTGGCCGGTTGTATGGCTCGATCTTTCCGACAATAAAAATGCCACAGCATTGGCGATCTCTTCAGCCGTTGTCATCCGGTTGCCCAATGGGATTTTTGCCGTTATCTCATCCAGTTTCTTTTGCGGATCATCAAATGTTTTTATCCAGGTCTGGTACAGCGGCGTAAAACATTCGGCCACAATTATTGCATTAACCCGAATGCCGTATTTCAATAATTCCACCGCCCATTCCCGGGTAAGTGCATTACGTCCGCCATTGGCTGCAGCATAGGCTGAAGTATTGCCCTGGCCGGTTTCCGCGGTTTTAGAGCTGATGTTAACAATACTTCCCCTGCTTTCTTTCAAATAAGGCAATGCATAATGAGCCAGCAGGTAATAATGTACCAGGTTCTTGTGCAGCGATGCCATGAATTTTTCATAGTTCCCGCTCTCCAGTCCTACCCCATCGTTTACCCCTGCATTATTTACCAGTCCATCGATCTTTCCGAATTTATCCACCACCGATCTGACAGCCTTTTCGCATTCGGCAGGAGCAGATAATTCTGCTGCCACCTGCCAGGCCCTGCCATTGTCAGCTTCAATTTCCGCAACCGTTTTTAAATTATCTCCCTCACTTCTGCCAACAATTACTACAACAGCGCCTTCAGCAGCCAGTACTTTAGCTATCCCCTCGCCAATTCCTTTTGCACCGCCAGTTACAATGATCAGTTTGTCTTTTAATCCCAGGTCCATTTTATCGATTTTAGTTTTATAAATTCAACGCGGCTTTTGATCAACCGCAGATCCCTATTTCATTTCAACCATGGCTTTTATTACACCGGTTGCCGGTTTAAGGTACGATGGAAATTCGGCAGCCAACCTGTTAAATGAAACCCGGTGCGTAATAAATCTCAACGGGTTTACATCTCCGTTCTTAATACTGCTGATCACATACTCAAAATCGGCCCTGGTTGCATTGCGGCTGCTCATCAAAGTAGCTTCCCGTTTGTGAAACTCGGGGTGACTGAAAGATATCTCTTCTTTCTGCAACCCTACCAGCACATATCTTGCCCCATGAGCCATGTATTGAAATGCGTTATTGATCGCCTTTAAATTTCCCGTAGCATCAATTACAACTGCAGGCATATCGCCATTGGTGATCTGCAACAGTTGTTCCGTTACATTGCCCGCTATTGCATTCACAGCATGCTTTACATTCAATACATCTTTACAGAACTGCAGCCTTACTTCATTTACATCCACCACAATAACATGAGCGCCGGCAAGCCTGGCAAACTCAATTATACCCAGGCCGATCGGTCCGGCCCCGATCACCAATACAAATTCATCTTTTTGAATACCTGCCCTTCTTACAGCATGTGCAGCAATAGCCAATGGTTCGGTTAAGGCAAGTTCTTCTTCGTTCAACCCCTGGCTTTTTACCAAAGAATAGGACGGTACGGATAAGTATTCGGCCATCCCGCCGTTTACATGCACGCCACAAACCTGCATGGCCGAGCAACAGTTCGGTTTTTCGTTTCTGCAGGCAATGCAGGAGCCACAATTAAAGTAAGGAATGAAGGTGACTGCTTCTCCTGCAGCAAAATCATCATTGTCGGTCTGTACAATTTCTGCAGCCAGTTCATGCCCCAGTATCCGTGGATAACTGAAATAAGGTTGCGTTCCTTCAAAGGCATGAAGGTCGGTACCGCATAACCCAATGCGCCTGATACGCAGGATGGTATTCCCTGCCGAATATACAGGCGTCGGCATTTCTGCATATTCCAATAATCCCGGTTCTGTACAAATAAGAGTATTCATCTTCATTTAAAAATATCAATTCAGTTTTATTCCTGTCAATAGCCGTTTTACCAGAACCTTACATAGATCAATGTCAGTATCAGCAAGGTGGCTACGACCAATGCAATGGTTGTTGGTCTTAATTTAAACATGCTGCTGTCTACCTCAAATGCTTTTGGATTTACTTTTGGTCCGGCCAGGCTGATGGCAACCATGGTGGCAACGGTAATAAAGAACGACCAGCCCATATTGATAAGGAAAGGAATTTCAACAATGGTTTTAAGCACGCCCTTTTCCATCTTCTGGTATTCGTACGCGGTGTACAGCCAGGTTTCTTTGCCGAATATATCAACCGCATAGTTGTTAAAGAAGATGGCAAGCAGGAAACCAAGTATCAATCCTACCAATGCGGCAGTGCCGGTGGTTCGCTTCCAGAAAAAACCAAGGATGAACATGGCAAACACACCCGGGCTGATAAAGCCGGTATATTTCTGGATAAAGGTGAAGCCACCTTCGCCGCCAATGCCCAGTATGTCTTTCCAGGTAAATAAAATGGCGATGAGCATGGAAATGAAAACGGTCATACGACCTGTCCACACCATTTTATTCTCATCAGAATCCCTGTTGATGTATTTCTTATAAATATCCAGCGTGAATATGGTGGAAATGCTGTTGGCCTTACCTGCCAGCGATGCCACAATGGCGGCGGTAAGAGCAGCAATCGCAAGGCCTTTGAGCCCGGCGGGTAAAAAAGCAAGGATCGCAGAATAAGCGCCGTCCTTTCCTCCCTCAAAACCCGGCAACTGGTTATTCTTATATAATACATAGGCTGCAATACCGGGCAGCATGACAATAACCGGCATCAATAGTTTCATAAACCCGGCAAACAAAATGCCGGTACGGGCCGTTTCGAGGTTAGCACCTAAAGCCCTTTGTGTAATATATTGATTGCATCCCCAGTAGTTAAGGTTTACGATCCACTGGCCGGCAAAATACATGGCAATACCCGGCAGCACCACGTATTTCTGAATGTCGAGATTCTGCGGCATATCAATGGTGGCCGTGGTCACTTCCGGTTTCGGCAATATCATATGAAAATGTTCGGGTGCCTGGCCAAGTAATGTTTTGAAACCGGCAACAATGCTTCCGTTGGCCACACCATTCACTCTTTCATCCACTATCTGCAGTGCCAGGTAAATGGTAGCCAGGCCGCCAATGATCAATACCGCCACCTGCACCACATCGGTATAGCCGATCACCTTCATACCACCGAGTGTGATCAGTAATGCCATGGCCATTAATACGATCATTACAAGGTGCAGGTGTCCGCCTCCGAGTAATTCATTGATGGCAACCGAACCGAGGTAAAGTATGGAAGTAAAGTTTACAAAGATGTACAGGAATAACCAGAAGATGGCCATGATAAGCGCCACCGTTTCATTATACCGTGTTTTTAAGAACTGCGGCATGGTGTATATCTTATTCTTAAGATAAATAGGGATGAACCAGATGGCGATAATGATGAGCGCAATGGCGGCGATCCATTCGTATGCCGCTACGGCAATACCAACAAAGAAACCTTCGCCGCTCATACCGATGAACTGCTCGGCAGAAATATTGGATGCAATGAGCGATGCCCCAATAGCCCACCAGGTGAGGGATCCTTCGGCCAGGAAGAAATCATGCGAGGCTGTGATGGATGCCTTCTTTTTTCTATGATACACCCAGTAACCATAGCCGGCTACCAGTACAAAATAAATAACAAAGATCAGGATGTCTAAGGATGTTAAACTCTTCATAAGCAAATTTTCAGTTGTTTGTAATTATGGTCATTTATTATCGGGTAATATATTTCACGCCACTGAAGCTCATTCTTAAATTTAATCCATATCCCGCTACCAGGGCAACACAATATCCGCTTTCCTGTTTTCAGGCACTACGTTCAGCATTACCAGTTTCCCTTTTTTGATCTCCGCTTCCACCGTAGTGTTATACGGTGCATGCAATTTAAAGTGAACATCTGTGTCTTTTGGCCATGCGGGGAATAGCAATACTCTTTTACCGTCTGTTTGCAATAGCATTTCCTGTAAGCCGATCATACCGCTGCCTCCCCAGTTATGATCGGGCACCCAATCAAACCCCGGCCCCCAGAATGCAGGAAACCTTCTTTCTGAATTTTGCAGTTTCAGCGAAGTGAGTTTCCATGCCTCTTCTGTTAACCCTAATCTTGCCGCCCAGATATTATCCTGCTTCCAGCCAATATGACTTTTAAATTTCACCACGTTGCTGTCGTACTTATATGTATTCAATGCAGTATCCAGCCCCGGTTTACCAATTCCATATATACCCCAGGGAAATACCGGGTAAAGTTGTGGCGACTCTATATTATTAATACGTTCCCAGTTTTTTGCTGGGGCAATGGTTGTGTGTCCGTTGAAATTGCTGTAGTTCAGATCCGGAATTCGATTCAGAAATTCCTGCCAGTACTTTCTTCTTTCTGTATTGAGATATGGCGATGGTAAAGCAAGCAAATATTTTGTAATGGTTTGTAAAGCGGCAATGGTAGATGTGGAATTATACGCCATCTTAAACGTTTCTGCCCCTGAGCCGGGATACAAAACCAATTTCCCGTTCCCATCCAATGCCTTATTGCCCCGCTGTTTGGCCAGGTATTGATAATGCTCATCAAAGAATTGCAGACAGCTTTCAATAAAAGGAACCCGGTCGCTGATATCTTTGCCCGTGTACTCCTGTTCATTCAGCATCATCAAACAAAATTCCAGCACCGTATCCCACTCGTATTCCAGCCAGGCATTGTATTCTACTCCTTTGTCAAAACCGGCAGGGCGTTTTTGTCCGTACTCAGCATAGTTGGGTAATCCAAAATTTTCCATCTGCTCGGTAAAGCAGGTGCCGCCATGGTTCCAGTAAACCTTGCTGCGTAACTCTGCATTCTTCAAAATACGTAGATAGAAATCCAGTTGCGGCTGCAGCAGGTCCCAGTCGCCGTTCTTTATCATGGGAAAATATACCAGGCGCTGATTTTGTGCCGTGTGTATGCCACCACCCCAGTTCCTGTAATCGGGGGTTAATTTATTGGCAGTGTCTGTAAATACCGGGTCAACGGTAAGCAACCCGCCATTGAATTTTGTGGGCCATTTTCCCTGTGCATTTATAGCCAGCATATAGCGGAACAATTGAAAATTCCGGCCCATTTCCCAGGCCTTTGAATTCTTATTGCCGGTATCTATCTCGATAAAACTCCGGTTCCAGAATTGTTGCCACCATTGCTGCGATCGGGTAAATGAGATCTTAGCCTCTGCAGATACTTTCTGCTTTAGTGAGTCCAATGAATGCTTCCACGCGGCAATATCGTTGACCTGTGCAGTATGCAAAAATAAATTCAAAGAAAATTGCTTTGCTGCTGCCTTGCTTTTTATTTTCCAGCCTTTGAAATCGGTGTTTACATAATTTCCTTCATAGGTTCCGGCAGGTACAAAATTGTTGCCGCTGAATGAACCTCCAAAGGCAAGCTTTGCAAGCGGGTTATACAACTGGTCTTTTACTGCATCCATTCCCTGCTGTGCTACGGTAACATCAAAAATGGTGGCGGCGGTGTTGTGATGATAAAAAAGCACTTCATTCCGGTTAAACCCGATACTGTCTTTTTTGTACACATTATTCTTTGGTGCTGCCCATTTCCATGAGTTGGCAAAATTTTCCCTGGCTTTAATGATCCTGTCCTGGTAACGCCAGCTTTCATAAGCCGCTTCTGCATTGATCTTTTTGGCAGATGCAATGTTTATATGTACAACAGGGCTGAACACATCGGCCCATATTTTAACGGTTGCTTTTATTCCTTCACGCTCTCCTTCCACCGTAACATATCCTTCCTGTAAATGCAGTTCTTGTTTGAATATTTTTCCGTTCAATGGATTGGGGGATAGTTTCACCCGTATTCGTCCTGTCTTCATCAACCCATTGTCTTCGTTAAAACTGCCGCTCCGGGCCACGTAGATCAGCAAGTCGCCATTCTCTACCCACACATTCATACCAATATCTCCGCCGCCGCAGGGCATCGATTGTGATGAATTGCTGCTTTGAACCGGCCACACAATATTATAACTGCCGTCTTTTACCTGTGCGCTCAAATGACTGGCCGCAAAAATGCAATAAATAAAAAAGAAGAGTCTATACGTCATTTTATATTTTGAAGCGAATGCATTACGGTCATTCATTCTTTTTCATGGTGCGGTATTTTTTTGGAGATACGCCGATTATTGTTTTAAATCTTTTAGAGAAATAATACGGGTCATCAAAGCCCATGTTAAATGCGATCAGTTTTATGGCCTGGTTGGTAAAGTCCAGCTCCTGGCAGGCTTTCTGCATTTTCATCTGCAAAAAATAATCAATGGGGGCATAGCCGGTCTTTTGCTTGAACAGGTTTGAAAACCGGGAAACAGAATAGTTATACTGTTTACTCAGGTCATTCAATGAAATATTCTCGTCCAGGTGCTGCTGCATGTGCAGGATGGCTTTGTCCACACAGTCCGGCTCTCCTACCTCCCTGTTCTCGCTGTACCGGGCGTTGTATACGAACAGGGTAATAAAATGGGTAAAGCACATATTGGCAAATAACAGGTTATCGATGCTGTACCCCAGCTGCAATGTCTTGTATATCCTGTTAAAAACACTAAAGGTTTCGGCATTGTTCTTTATATGAAAGGGCTTGAAATATTTTTGTATGGACAATGTTTTATTGAACGCCTCCAGTGCATCGCCGGCAAAATGGATCCAGTAAATACTCCAGGGATGTTCGGCATCATTGCCGTATGCATGTTCTTTGTTCTGCGGGAGAATAAAAAATTCATTGGGGCCAACTTCGTAACGCTGGTTGTCTATTTTATACCAGCCGTGCCCGTCTACACAATAAAAGATAAAATTTCCCGGCAGACCCTTCTTCCGGTACGTATAGTGTTCCCTTGCCTTGGGATAGTACCCGATGGAAGAAATATAGAGGTGCTTCAGCATGGGGTTATTCTGTACCCTCGACTTAATAATGGTTTTAGGGATCTCTATGCGCTGGCGCCCCAGGCCATACCATATATTCTTACGTGACCCTTCCTTGTTTTCATTAGCTTCATTCATAAAAGCGCAGCAATAATTTTCTATGAATGTACAGCATTTATAAGAGACTTTTAGCTCCCTGGAAGACGAAGCAACAGTACAGGACAGTATTAAAAAAAATTGCTTTACATTCGTAATTACCTGAATTAATTTATAATGATTGCCCGTAAGAAGATCATAAGAACCAGCCTGGTTTCTTTGATTCCTGCCTTTTTATTTCCCCTTTTTCTTTCAGCAACAGTAAAGCTTCCCTCCTTTTTCAGCGATGGGATGGTACTGCAGCAACAGGCCAATGCCTCCATCTGGGGCTGGGCAAAACCGGGAGCCATCATCAAAACAACTACTTCCTGGAATAAGAAAGCATATACAGCAACAGCCGATGACAAAGGCAGATGGAATGTAAAAGTTGCTACCCCCGTTGCCGGCGGCCCTTATACCATTTCTGTGTCAGATGGTGAACCGGTTATCATAAAAAATATACTGATCGGCGAAGTATGGCTATGTGCCGGCCAAAGCAATATGGAGATGCCTATGAAAGGATTCAGGGATCAGCCGATACTGGGGTCCAATGACGCCATTTTTAATTCAACCAATGACCAGCTGAGGATATACACTGTTCCGAAAACTGTAGAACGTCATTTGAAAGATACGGTCAAGTCATCATCGTGGAAGAGTGCCAATCCTGAGAACATCAGGAATTTTTCTGCAACCGCTTATTATTTTGGAAGGTTATTGCAACAACAGTTGAAAGTACCTGTTGCTTTGATCAACGCAAGTTATAGCAGCGCAGCTGCCGAGGCATACATGAGCACTGAATCCCTGAAGCCATTTCCCGAGATCAGCATCCCGTCAGCAACCGGCACGGAAAAACTCAACATGAAAAATGCTACAACATTATATAACGGCATGATACACCCTGTAACCGGATATACGATCAAAGGTTGTCTCTGGTACCAGGGTGAAAGCAATTACGACAGGCCCGATCAATATGAGAAATTACTTCCCGCAATGATACAGTCGTGGAGGGATGAATGGGAACAGGGAAATTTTCCTTTTTATTTTGCGCAGATAGCTCCCTTCAATTACGGCTCTTTACCTGAAAAGAACAGGACTGAAAAACACAACTCCGCTTATGTTCGTGATGCCCAGCGAAAAGCATTGAAAGCTATTCCCAATAGCGGAATGATCGTATTGATGGACGCAGGAGAAGAAGGTAATATCCACCCTGCAAATAAAGAGATCGCCGGCAAACGGTTTGCCTACCTTGCTTTGGGAGATGCTTACCAGTTCAAAGGTTTTACCTATCAAAGCCCTTTGTATGATTCGTTACTTGTAAATGGCAATGTTGCCACGATCAAATTTAAAAATGTCGCCAATGGTCTTACAACTTTTGGAAAGCCCATTACGCAGTTTGAGATAGCAGGCCCTGATAAATATTTTTTTCCCGCACAGGCAGTTGTCTATAGGGGAACGATACAACTTTGGTCAGCACATGTAACAACTCCTGTTGCTGTCCGTTATGCGTTCAAAGATTTTATTGTTGGTGAATTGTTCAGTACCGAAGGCTATCCTGTCAGCAGTTTCCGAACGGATGACTGGTAAAAGCTAATACACAATATGAACTTTTACTTCTCCTATAATTCCGGCAGGTTGCAATGGTCTGTCTTTTAAACGAAAGGGCGCTGTTGTCCAGGTTATTCTTTTTTCAGGTGCTAAAATATTATCACCAATCAGCCGGTTGTGCCAGGTGTTGGTTACCGATATCTCGATTTTGTTTTCCCCTTGTTTTAACGCTTTTGTAATATCCAGTTGATAAGGTTGTGCCCACAATGTGCCGCAATCAATCCCGTTTATTTTTACAGTTGCCATATTGCATATGGAATCAAACCCGATAAAAGCAATCTTTACCTTCTTTTTATCTGCAATTGAAAATGTATTACGGTAAACTGCAGTGCCGGAATAATATTTTATGGAAGGATCGCTTTGGAGTGTCCAGCTTTGTAAAGTCGGCACATTAATGTCACTAACAGGGCCGCCATGGCTTTTATCAAACTTCACCTGCCACAAGGCTTTTAGCGGTATTTGTTTTACCCTGTTGATCACAGGTATTTTGCGGTTGTTAACGGATACTTTATTTTTAAAAACAAAAAATAAGGACTGGCCGGGTGCAAGTTGTTCCATGAAAATATTCCTTCCGTTCCCGCTGCGCCAGATTGCCTGGCGTATGGTACCATCCACCGCATTCCATATTTCAGGTATTTTAGTGCTGTCATTCCTAAATGATATCTCAAGTTCCTGTTTTGTATTTTTTTGATTGCTTATAAAATAAATATCGTCATCTCCAGCCTTCCTGTGCGTCCAGGCAACGGAATGATCGTTATTCAGAATTTCTACATCCTTCTGCACACCTAACTTTACAAATGAACTGTCCTGGAATGGAGTAAAACGCAACCTGCCTGTTATGTTTTCCTTTCTGAGTAGTTGGCTAAGCACCAACTTAATACTATCATCATTATCTTTTAATCCAATACCATTAAAATCATCAATGCTGATGATGATCCTGGCTCCGTCGTTCATCAACTGCAATATTTTTTTAACTACAGGCAAAGACATCAATTTACTATTGGGTTGCAGCGGATGTTTTTCAGGGAAAACCAAAACGCCATAATTGGCGCCGCCCGGCAAAACTACTCTCCCATCTTTTACGGCCATCATCATCAATGCATCGGGGTTAAAAGAATCGTACGCATACCCATTCAACGGATCTATCCAGTTTTCCGGGTCGGCCATGTTAGCTGAATGATTGACCCCATCCGGAATCTGGCGTAAAGGTTGTCCCACATTTTCCAACCGATCTCTTTCAGCAGCCACTTTCTCTTTCCCAAATATCCCAGGCAACGTACTTACTAATCTATCTGGTAAAACAGCACGCCGAGGTATCTCCTCCCCGGTAAATACGGCAATATCCACCACAGGCTTTCCCATCTGCAACAACGCCTGGCAGCGTGTTAAGTAATCGATCCATGCCTTGCTTTGTTTGAACCAGGTTTGGTCACGCTGAAAATACAAACCAACGCCATCCAGCGTCATTCCCGGTTTTTTATCCATCCAGGGATTGTGTGTAAAAACATGTAAAACGAGTTTGTTGATCCCTAATGCAAAATTCCGGTCTCCCACTGCTTTTAAATTACCGGGATGTTCGCCCCAGTTCATCCGTACGGATGTAAATGATTCAGCTCCGATAATATTTTTCCCGTAAATATGGGCGCCGCTGATGGCATCCAGCATATCGTTGGGTTTATCATGTGTTGGACTGTTGAGCCAAAACTCACCCATGGGCATGTCTACATTTTTATAATGCAACAAGCCATCGCTGACCATCGTTGGCGCCACACTCTCGGCACTGAAACTGCAGCCTTTATCGTGTGCCAGGTTTTTTAATGTGGTATAAAAAACATCGTTTACCAGTTCAGCAATGGTTTGCCGTACATCATGCAACACTTTTTCAGAAGTAGCCGCATCCTGTACCGGCACACCTGCCATAACCAGTAAATAAGGTGTAAGATCATAACTCCGTCTTTTCTGAAATTCATTTTTAAACTCAGTGCTCCAGTTCTGGCTGCTGCATTCCCAACTATCCACATGAAAAACTTTCAATACTTCTTTTGCAAGCGCCGGATCGGTATTGCTGAATGCTTTTGCAAACCAATTATCAAATTGCAGTTTAACAGCGGCTGCATTGAACTTATCGCATTCAAGCCCGGCGCCGGCACCACCGGTTGCATTGGTATGGCCAGTGGAGGTATGCCCGATGCGTACAACAACCCAGTTACCCTGCGGCGCATTCCATTGCAGGTTTCCCTGCTTATCCATCTTTGCAGACAGTTCAATTATATTTTTTAAAGGAACTGCATCGCTGTTTGGAATTTCTGCTTCCGTTGTGTTTACAGCCACCCGCCACATAGAGCCATTCTTGCTTTCATATTGATTGATAGCCGGCTCATCGGATAAATAAATGCCCATTACTTTCAACGAAGGTTTCCATTTGGCGGCATCCAGGTCTTCGGAGCCAGGTTCAGTGCCTGTCTTGTCGTATACAAAACGAAAATATTTTGCGGTGGTGGGTGAAATGGAAAATGTATAATCTTCATCCGTATCCTGCCAGCCCGAACGGGGAGGCACTAATCTTTTAATGCTGGTGAAGTTTTCTCCATCATTACTTGTTTGTACAAGCAGGCGCTGTGCCTGGTAATTGTTGCCACCAATATGTATACGGATGGAACGGCAGGTAAATACATCGGGGTATTTATATTGTATCCAGCAAGCCGTATCATTTTTAAAACTTTGTTTGTTATTCTTATCTGGGAAAGACAGGAACTGCGGCCTGGTTCCGTTGCTTGCCGTTACAGCCGGTACCTGTACGATACCGCTGAATGCATCGCTGCTATTGGCAGGATAGGCAAATACAGCTACGTCTTTGTAATAACCTTCGTTGGCTTCTGGTTGCTCCAGCAATATGTTTCCGTTGCTGCCGCTTTTAATGTATGTTTTTGTCCAAACTAATTTTTGCATGGATAGTTCCGGTGTGATCCAGGGGCCACCTGCCAACGCAAAACCATCGCTTACATGCATGGCTAATTTTAAATTCAATCGTTTTGCTTCCTGCATAGAAAAGCGAACCATCTCCCACCATTCTGGCGTTAATTGCCTTACCGTAGGTTGAAAAGGAATTGTTGACACCGTATCTTTTATCGGCAACAGGTAAGCACCGCCAATACCAACCTCCTTCATAGCTTCCAGGTCGGCAGTAATGCCGGCTTTGGAAACGGCCCCATGCATCCAGTACCAGAAAACCCAGGGTTTGGCTGATTCAGGTGGGTTGAGAAAAGTTTGTTCAAGCAGACCGGTTTTCTTTTTTTGCTGGGCGTCAACTGAAAAAGAAAACAACAGCAGGCAAAAAAGACAGCAATATTTTTTACAGGTATTTTTCAATTATAATGGCTGCTTTATTTTTATTCTTCGGTAAATGTAAGATCACTTTTTCCTTTATCAGCAGATGTAGCAACCGCAATACCCCGGTGGTCCTTACTATCCACTGCACAATAAAAATGATAAACCACCCCTTTCCATTTTACCACAAAAGGTTTATGAGCAAATTTTGCATCATAGGGTTCTGATGATCTGATGAGGTCATCGCCATTCCAGTCGGTCCAGTTCACCAGGTTGTAACTGCAGGCAAAGCGGTTGAAGGCATCCTTTCTTCCTTCCCAGAAGGCACCGAAATAAAACATCACCCACACATTGCCGATCTTTTGAATAACGCCATCACCGGTAATGCCGATCTTATGATGTACTACCGGGTCTGCCTGGTACCGCTGCCAGTTGATCATATCGTCGCTCACTGCCATGCCGATCCTTTCAAACCAGCGCCATTTTGGGGTATTGTTGCTGGTATCGCCGTTGGCATTGTAGTACATTACAAAGGGGTGCCCAAGTGTTTTTTGTTTATCCCAGATGATGGCACTCTTGAATAATTTTTTATTCTCCCACCAGCGCACATCAATATCTGTCATGGATAAAACAGGGTCGTATGTGTTCCATACATGTGGTTTTGCAATATCCTTGTTTGTATTTGCGATACCTATACTTAGTTTACCGGTCTCATACCCCTTCTCCTTTCCACCGATATAACTCATCCAGTATTTTCCATTGAACTTCTGCAACTGGTAAGAACCGCCCCAATTGTGCTCCTGCAAGGCAATGTAACCGGCTTTTTGATTGGCGTCCCATTCCATGGCATCAGCATTGGTTGTATCGCCAAAGCTTAATATTTTCCCAAGGGTCTTCCATTGCAGCAGGTCTTTGCTTTTTGCCAGCCAGGTTTCGTAGCCACGGCCATCAAATTGAATATAGGTCATATACCAGGAGTTCCCTTTACGAAAAACTGAAGGACAGTCAATTTTTTTGGATGCATCTTCGGGTGTTATAACCAGCCCGTATTTATAAGGGGTCTTTACCTGCTCATATATCTGCTGCATTACGGACTGTGGTACTTCTTTTTGCGAAAAAGCATTGAAACAAAAACACAGGGCTAAAGCCCAGCAAAAGAAAAATTTTGCTATCCCCGGCCTGAAGGCCGGGGCAATTGAAAGTACTTCAACAACTACCTGCTTTATCCATTTTAGATCTCTTTGCATCATTATTTTATTTCTTTAGCCCTCATACCGGCTGATTTATTTTTTGCATTAAACGGAACAATATAAAAACTGTACTTGTAATCCTGTGCTTTTATTTGATATTTTTCCAGTGGGGCTGCCACATCGCTCCAGCTGTCATTTCCGCCCACGCCCATTTGAACCAGGTCGATATTCAACGTGACAAAGCCGGCGTCTTTTAACCGGTTGGTATGTTTTGCATTTTGAATGTTTTCTTCGGTATATGGCCATGCACTCATGCTTAATAAACTATCGGCAACCACCAGTAAGCCGTCTTTTGTTGTTGAACTGCTTAAATACATCCAGCGAACCTCAGTCCGGTTAGCATTTTCCTGCGGTACTACATAGTTTTCCATGAACTTGTTTATGGGCAAATTATAGATGCCTGCATCGGCACCATAGTTCTTATCAATATAATTTTCCATCGGACCTTTACCAAACCACTCAATATCATCATAATTTCTTTCAATGCCCATCTGCATGCCTACCCGGGGGATATTGGGCAGGCCCTGCTTTGTTTGTAAACTATAATTCACTTCTATGATCCCATTCCCGTAAACACAGTAACCAACAACCACCGTCGCACTGTCATGGATCAATGAATACGTGCTGGTAATATGTATGCCGCTTCCGTTGTGGCCATCGCATTTACCGGTGCTGAAATTTACGAGTTTCGGTTTGGCCTCGATCCATTGTTTTAACACCCGGTGTGTTTTCCATCCACGCTTATCATTGTCTGTCTGCGCTCTTGTAAAATGAGGAAGCAGCGGTGCCTTCACCTGTTCCTGTCTATTTTGTGTGTAAGAACTTAATGCTCCATTTGCCTTACTGAAACTTACTGTGAAATTTTTCCCCTTCAGTTGAATAAAGGAGTCGTTTTGTTCTAAAGTCAATGCTGCTGTAAAATTGGCCAGTACCGACGGCTTTGACTGATTTACAAGCCTTAGTTGATTTGTTGCTATTTCAAAGCCTTTACTGGCCCAGCTTTCGTCGTTTGCCAATGCAAAATGCAATTCTGCATGGTATTCGGTATTGGCCTTCGTCTTTGGCAAATAAGGGGAGATGTCAAGTATATCTTCTTTACCGGCTGCAATATTGATCTTCGGTAATGATTTCGTGGAAATTATTTTACCGTCTTCTTTAATTACCAAAGAAGCATTGTATTCATTTACATCTTTTACAGCACTCCTGTTGGTTATCCTGATGGTTGCTTTTACCGGATCCGCCCATTCAGATTCTATAGGTTGAAAAACCCGTTTGCATTCGTACATCAGGCCCTTGGGTGCGCCGTCGGCATTAACCACTCCTTTGATGGTAAAATTGTCAAAATATTTTTCACCATAATCACCGCCATATGCGTAATACTCAACACCGGCAGAATCTTTCTTTAATAATCCCTGGTCTTTAAATTCCCAGATACAACCACCGATAATCCGTTTGGTAGCACGCCACTGGTCCCAGAAGTCTTTGATATTGCCGCCGCTGTTGCCCATGGCGTGTGCATATTCACAAAAGAAGATGGGCCTCGTATCGCCATTGGGCTGATCGGCCAGTAATGAAGCGGTATACATGGCGGGATACATCCTGCTCACCACATCTACATAATACTGGTCAAGGGGATTTTGAATGCGGTGACTATGATCGTTGCTTTTTAAATATTTTGGATCGGAAGGATCTACATAACCATCTTCTTTTTGACTGCCCATCGCAGGTTCGTAATGCAAAGGTCTTGTTATATCAAAATCATGTATCCAGCCTGCCATGGCTGCGTGGTTGGGGCCGCTGCCGGCTTCGTTGCCCAGGCTCCACATGATGATGGAAGGATGATTTTTATCACGCAGTGCCATGCGGCTGATGCGATCGATATAAGCGCCGGCCCATTTGGCATCATGACTTAATTTCCCTCCCAATCCATGCGTTTCCAAATTAGCTTCATCAATGACCATGATACCCATTTCATCACAGAGGTCTAATAAATATGGATCGCTTGGATAATGGCTGAGCCGGACACAATTAAAATTAAATTGCCTGATCGTTCTTATATCCTGCAGAATATCCTCTCTTGCTAATGCTTTTCCTTTTGTTGGATGATGGTCGGGGCGGTTAACACCATATAAATAAGTGAGCTTGCCATTGATGAGTAACTTACTGTCGGTTTTGCTGAATTCGATGGAACGAAAACCAAGCCTGCATGTTTTTACCTCGAGGGTATTTCCAACACTGTCTTCTAAACTTAAAACCAGTTTGTACAGGTTCGGCTCTTCTGTACTCCATTTTTTTGGGTTGATGATCTTTGTTCCCAGTAAACCAAATTTTACCTGGTCAAGCCGGGGATGAATTTCATTGATGATCTCGTTTGCAGACCTTTCCAGCGGTTTTTCTAAAACAGGTTTATCATTGGCATCATACAACTGCACTTTCAGTTTATAACCGGGTACATCTTTGCCTGTAAGGTTTTCAATACGCGGACGTATACTTAGTGTTGCATCTTTATATTCCTCATCCAACCTGGTTTGATAAAAGAAATCGGCAATACGCAATTTGGGTTCGGCCATTAAATACACTTCCCGGTGAATACCGCTTAAGCGCCACTGGTCCTGGTCTTCTAAAAAACTACCGTCGCTCCAGCGAATGACCCAAACAGAAATAATATTTTCTCCGTCCTGTAAATAAGGTGTGACGTTAAATTCACTGGGCAGGAAACTATCCTCTGCATAACCGGTAAATTTTCCGTTGATCCATAATTTATATGCAGAACTGACTCCGCCAAAGTGGAGTGTAATATTTTTATCCTTCCAGTCTGCCGGAATGCTGAAGGAACGTTGATAACAGCCTACTCCATTATAATCTTTTGGAACATAGGGCGGGTTAACCGGGCGGAACGGATATACAGCACTTTTATAAATAGGCTTGTCGTAGCCCTGCATCTCCCAGTTGGAAGGCACGGGTATTTTTTTCCACCCACTTACTTTGCTTTTATAAAACTCTTTGGGTTCATCGCCGGGTTTTAATGCAAAGGAAAAATCCCAGTCACCGTTTAATGACATAAACCTGCCGCTCTTCTCCCTGTCGTTTTTTAAAGCGTCGTTCACTGTTGCATAAGAATAAGCTGTTGCTCTGGATGCATCCCGGTTAATACCGCTGATTGCAGGATCTTCGTAAGGTTCGGTATTGTAGATGGATGGTGCATTGGGAATGGCAGCAGGGGTTTTATCAACCAACTGAGCATGAGATTGAAACATAAAGGCACAAAGAACACTAAGTAACACAAAGGATTTTCTTAGTGCATGTTTATGCCTTCCTGGCTTTGTGGTTCCAACAGCTGAATAATGTACAAAACGTACAAGTGAGTGACACAACGATGATGATAGCAGTACAAATGTTCGTTCCATAAAATCATTTTTCTTCATCCTTCACAGGTTTTCTTCGCCAATAATTAGCTAATATACTGCCGCTGATATTCATCCACGGACTAAACACAGCAGCAGCCAGGCCCACCGTACCCAGTTTGCCCATACTGCCGGCAATACCGCTGGCCATACCGCCGTTCTGCAATCCTACTTCAAAGGCAATGGTGCGGCTTGAGTTAATATCCATACCAAACAAGCGGCTTAGCCAGTAACCAAAAAGATATCCTGCCGCATTATGTATCACCGATGCAATGAACAACAAAATGCCCACCTTCACCAGGTTCTCCCTTCCGGCGGCTGTGGTAACCGTGGTGAAATAGATAATGCCAAACATAGAGATCAGTGGCATGATCGTATCAAGTGTTGGGAATTGTTTGTGTAATACATTATACAACAGTCCCGCAATGATGGCACCGGCAAAAAAGCCCGTTAAGTTAACGGATTGCAGCAGCGATGGTTCAGTGATATTCTTTTGTAACACTATTACCACAATTATCCATACAGCAGACACTGTGGCAAGCGCATTCACTTTTCTTTTTTGTGCAGCTGTTGCTCTTTTTAGAAAATCATGAAGGAGTGCTGCACCAATGGGCACCAGTACGATCTTAACGATCTCCAGCATCATGTCTATAAAATTTATTTTTATTAATGTGCCCGCAAATGTTTTCATTAATAACGGCGTTAGTAAAGGCGCCGCCAATGTTGCCATGGCCGTTACGATCACGCTCAACACCAGGTTTGCCCTGGCCAGGTATACCATTACATTGCTGGCCAGTCCGCTGCTGCAACTACCTATCAAAATGATGCCTGCAGCTATCTCGGGTTCAAAACTAAATACATTGATGAGCAATAATCCCATCAGCGGCATGATGGAAAAATGACAGAAGAGCCCCACTAAAACACCTTTGCCTGTTGATGCCAGCCCGCTGAAATCTTTTAAACTCATGTGTGTACCCATACCAAACATCACCAGTTGAATGATGACGAGTATCAACGTTTTGTCCCTGAGATTTACGCCGCCCCAGCTTTTAAATCGTTTCCTTAGTTAGCCAGTACGATG
>DAOLIP010000065.1:0-20222 GCA_035328475.1 Ferruginibacter sp. | reverse complement strand
CAAAGGTCTGGTGATTTTCTTCTTTCCATTTTTTACTAAGGGCCTTCATCTTTTCATGGCGGTCGTCTTTGCTTAAAGAGAAGAAAGCCGTGATTGCTTCCGAGTCGCTTTCAAATGCCAGTTGATTGTACAACTCTTTCAGTTGCTGTTCTTTTCGGATATTGGTATTGGCAAGAGCGATCTCCATTTCTTCCCGCAGCATTACCTTTTCATCATAACTTCCGGATGGCAGCATGGTCTTGGCAATCACCGGCATCAGTTCGATGAGCATTAAAATAAAAACGATGAGGTAATAACGAAAGGCCAGTGCATCATTATTTTTCACCAGGTTATTCAATGCTTCCACCCGGGTTAAAAAACCATTGTTCAGGTAAGAGGCAAATTGTGCTTCCTCTGCTTTCATTTTATTGCCGATCTCTTTCAATGCCGCATCACTGCTATCCAGTTTGGGCTGAGCTTCTTTTAATAAAGCCTGGTATTCTGCATCCAGTTTCTGGTATTCGTTCCGTTTGGCAATGGCAATATCCTTTATCCCGATCTTGCCGGTACCGCCGCTGCCGTCTGTTTCTGCCAGGAAATTTTCTCTTGCCTTTGACACGGCATCGTATTTTAATGCCAGTTCATTTTTAACAGCATCCCGTTGTTTTGTTACCGCCTCCTTCTGGTTTTTGTAAAGTGTTTCCAGTTCCTGCTGCTTCTGCATCTTCTTTTTTTCATTGTCGAGCGAGGTCTGCAGTTTTATTTCCTTATCAAACATGTACAGCACGGCAGGCTGTGCCATAAAAGTACCGATGGTTAATGCCAGCAGGCCCCGGAATAAAAGCGGGGCCGGTTTTCGTTTATTGAATTTGGTGATGCCTTTTATAAGCGCCCGGTCGATCGTTAAAATGATAAATCCCATGAACAGGCCAAGCGCAATGGCTATGAAAACCGAATCAACCACGGTGCTGAAAAAATACGACCAGGCAAATGTGGCAAAGGCCCAGGTTGCCAGTACCGTGGTACCAATGATGCGGTAACGGTTACGATCGATCACCGAATCGATCAATACTTCTTTTTCGGCAGTAGCCAGCCACCACAAAAACTCCGTGAATTGCGACGGTTCATAATGCTCCCGTAGGGAGACAGTAATATTTTTTTCCATATTATACTAATATCAGGAGGTTGCTATAAAGGAATCAATAGCGAAGTTGAAGTTGAAGAGTTGCAAAATAGCTATTCTTTGCCGGATTAACGAAGCCTCTTGCCGGTTATTTTAGCTGCGCCGGTACATTAACAGTTTATTAGAACCCGCTGTTAAACGCTGGTTGTCAGAAAGGGTCTATTGTACTATCTTTGCAGCGCCTCAAAAAAACGTTTGATCTCTTATATTAAATAAGCAAAATGAAGAAAATTCTATGTGTGATACCGGTACTGATGGCGATGGTTAATACGATTGCAGCGCAGCCTCCTAAGAGCATGGGCAGCAGCGATCCGGATGCGAAAAAAATACTGGATGCAGTGAGCGCCAGGTTCAAAACCTTCAAGGCGGTTCAGTCTAAATTCAGCCTCAAGATCGAGAACAGCAGCAATAAGGTAATGGGAAATAAATCCGGAACGGTTTTTATGAAGGGTACCAAGTACCGCATCAATGTTACAGGCCAGGAGATCTTTTGCGACGGCAGCAATGTATGGACCGTAGACAAGGCAGCCAAAGAAGTTACCATCAGCAAACTCGATCCATCCAACAATACCATCACCCCGCAGAAATTATTTACCAATTTTTACGATAAGGATTTTTTATATAAGCTGAACAGTGATGCAAAAGGAATACAGGAGATCGAATTAACCCCTATTGACAAGTCGAAGCTTTTTCATAAAGTGATCGTTTATATCAACAAGGCAACACAAACCATCACTTCCACCAAGGTGTTTGAAAAAGCCGGCAACCGTTATACGTATACCGTAAGCGGCATGAACACCAGGGCTGCCATCACCGATGATACGTTTATATTCAACCAGAAGAATTACCCGGGAATGGAGATCGTGGACCTGAGATAAGTATCGCCGCAAAGGCAGGGAAACACTGAAAATATTTTGAACCGTTAAGCTCAGGCTTTACGGTTTTTTATTTCCCCACCTGTAGGTTTTAATATCGATCCCTGCCAGGTCAAGCACCCGGTCTACAACCGTAGCTGCTACTTCTTCGATGGTTGTGGGTTTACTGTAAAAGGACGGAGTGGCGGGGCAAATGATACCGCCAGCCAGTGTAACGGTCTCCATATTCCGGATATGAATGAGATTATAAGGTGTATCCCGTACCACGCAGATCAGTTTTCTTCTTTCTTTTAAAACCACATCGGCTGCCCGGCTGATCAGGTCATTGGAAATACCCGAGGCTATTCTGCCTAAGGTTCCCATGCTGCAGGGAATGATGATCATGGTATCGTATTGACCGGAACCGGAAGCAAAGGGCGCATTAAAATCCTGTTGCTGGTAGTACTTTACAGGCAGGTCCTTATATGCTTCATTACCCAGTTCTATTTTCCATACTTCTTTTGCATTTTCCGTCAATACCACTGCCAGTTCCTGCCATTGGCCCTTACACAAAAGCAGTTTTTCCAGTAGTAAATGGGTATATACCGAACCGCTTGCCCCTGTCACCGCCACGACAATTTTTTTCATCATTTTCCGTTTAACTTTGCCTAAGCTACAAACAAATAAACTATGAATAAAGTTCTGGGATTTTTATTGCTTTTAACGGCTCCCCTGCTGCTGGTCTCTTTTCATGCTCCTGAAAAAGAGAAGATAAACTGGCTGAGCATGGCCGAGTTACAGGCAGCTTATGCAAAAAACCCAAAACCCATCATCATTGATGTATATACCGACTGGTGTGGCTGGTGCAAGGTAATGGACCGGGAAACCTACGGCAACGATAAAGTAGCAGACTATATCAACAAGAATTTTTATGCGGTAAAATATAATGCAGAGTCAACTGCCCAGGTAGAGTTTGCCAATAGAAAATATAATTACAATCCTGCTTACCGGGCAAACGAACTGGCCGTTTATTTGCTGGGCGGCAGGCTTGGATATCCCACCACCGTTTTATTGTCGGCACTGGATGCAACGCCGGCACCGCTTTCGGGTTATCTAAAACCATCCGAACTGGAAGCCCCGGTGAAATATTTTGGAGAAGGCATTTACAAGAACAAAGATTACCCGGTGTACATGAAGAACTTTGCCGGTACCTGGTGATTTTCATTGAATATTGATTATTGAGAATTGAATGTTGAATATTCAATAACCAATGTTCAATACCCAATATTCAGTTCATTATTTCCCCTTCGCGAAAATCATATTTTTCTGCTGTACATTTCTAAATTGTAATTTCCCGGTTCAATCTCCGGGATGTCTTCACCAAAACTACAGCGAAGCCTAGGCTTATTTCAATCTACCGTTATCAATATGATCGACATGGTGGGCATCGGCCCCTTTGTTACTCTTCCTATTGTAATGGGATTGATGGGTGGCATGTTCCTGTATGCCTGGATCGCCGGAGCCATATTATCAATGGTGGATGCGATGATATGGAGTGAACTGGGTGCCGCCTACCCGCTCGCCGGTGGCAGTTACAATTTTTTAAAAGAAGCGTATGGTAAGAATGGCATGGGCCGCATGATGAGCTTTCTCTACATCTGGCAAACCATTATACAGGCGCCGTTGGTTGCGGCTTCGGCTGCCATTGGCTTTGCACAATACCTCGGATACCTGGTTCCTTTGAATGAATGGGAACAGAAACTTGTTTCCGCCTCCGTGATTGTTGTTGTTACCATATTATTATACCGTAAGATCGACAGCATTGGCAAGATCGCTGTGCTGCTGTGGACCGGTGTAATACTTACCATTGGCTGGATCATTGTGGGCGGCATTGCACACGGAAATTTTCTGCAACCACTTAAAGACATCAATGAAGGATTCAGCTGGGGGCACCTGGCATCCTTTGCATTCGGGCAGGCATGTATCAAATCCATTTACAGTTACCTGGGTTATTACAACGTTTGTCACCTGGGCGGGGAAATAAAAGATCCCGGAAAGAATATCCCACGCAGTATGTTCATCTCAGTCATCGGCATTGCCATTTTATACCTTGCTATGAATACAAGCGTGGCAAGCGTCATATCCTGGCAGGAAATAAAACAGTGGCAGGATGCCGGTGTAAATAATTTTGTAGTAAGCACGTTCATTGAACGGCTCTATGGAAAGGCAGCCGCCAATATTGCAACCGTAATGATATTGTGGGTAGCGCTTGCATCTTTATTTGCGGTGATGCTGGGCTATTCAAGAGTTCCCTACGCCGCCGCTGCTGATGGATCGTTCTTTAAAATATTTGCCAGGCTGCACTCCACCCGCAATTTTCCCTACGTTTCTTTATTGGTGATGGCCGCTTTCGGCTTCATATTCAGCCTGCTGTTTAAAATGAGCGATGTGATCAGCGGCATACTCGCCATGCGTATCATGGTGCAGTTCATTGGCCAGGCAATTGGGGTTATCATATTGAGAAAAAGAAACGGCACAAGATCATTACCCTACAAAATGCCTTTATACCCTTTCCCCGTTATTTTAGCAATTGCGATGTGGCTGTTTGTTTTTTATTCAACGGGGTTGAAAGTGATCAACTCTTTCTTACTTGTTTTCGGCTCCGGGCTGGTTGTTTATTTTATTTATGCAAGGTTACAGAACCAGTGGCCGTATAAGAGAAAGGGAGATCCGGAACCGGAAGAAGAGATAAGTGGCTTCGGGAATAATTGATAAGATACTTCGTACCTCAGCATGACAGTCCTTTTTAAAATTTACGTTTCACAAAGTGGGCAGGTCATTGATCTCGGCAAAGTTGCCGTTTGCAACAGCCAATGCCATACAGAAGCTGCCATTCGTAATAACCAGGTAAGGAACATTTAATATGATGTTATACCGCAGCACCTGGTCGAGTACTTTTTTATCCAGTGGCACACCCATCTCCTTGCATTCAATGATCATCCAGGGTTTTGAATCTTTGCCATAGACCACAATGTCGAATCGCTTCTTTAGTTCACCCAGTTTAATTTCCTTTTCAATAGCGATCAAAGACACCGGGTATTTTTTTACCAGCTGCAGGTATTGCAGGAAGTTCTGCCGCACCCACTCCTCGGGCGTGAGCGTGACCCAGCGTTTCCGGGCTTCATCAAAGATCAGCTCTTTACCGGCTTCTTCTTTTATTTTGGGGTGATATGGCGGGTATTCGATTTTGATCATTGGCCCCTGTCCCCTAAAGGGGAATGTATTGATCTTAATAAGGTAAATTTTTGTATTTTTAAAGACTGCATTGGTTGAAATGTCAGGTTACAAAGGTATAGATTAATCTAAGTTTGCCGGTCACATGGTTTAATACGATGCTGCAATTATTATAAACATCTTAAAACAAGAATTGGTCCCCCTTTAGGGGACAAGGGCTATGAAGACAAAAGAAGAAATAGTACAGAACTGGTTACCCAGGTACACAGGTGAAAAAATTGAGAAATTCGGCGAATATATTTTACTCACCAATTTTTCAAATTATGTTGACCTGTTTGCCAAATGGAATAAAGTAAAAGTGATAGGCACAGGCAAGGCCATGCAATGTGCCACGGCAGGAAATATTACCATTATTAATTTCGGAATGGGCAGTCCGGGTGCTGCTACCATCATGGACCTGCTGAGTGCCATACACCCCAAGGCCGTTTTATTTTTAGGCAAGTGTGGCGGGTTAAAAAAACGTAACAAACTAGGTGATCTCATTTTACCGATAGCTGCCATACGAGGAGAAGGTACATCCAACGACTACTTCCCGCCTGAAGTTCCTGCACTGCCGGCATTTGCTTTGCAGAAAGCAGTATCCACCACCATCCGTGATTATGCGGTGGATTACTGGACCGGCACCGTGTACACTACCAACCGCCGCGTTTGGGAACACGATGAAAAATTCAAAGAATACCTGCAGGAAATAAGAGCCTATGCAGTAGACATGGAAACAGCCACCATTTTTACCGTGGGTTTCTATAATAAGATACCAACCGGCGCCTTGTTACTGGTAAGCGATCAACCCATGACCCCCGATGGGGTTAAAACAGCTGCCAGTGATAAAAGGATAACCGCCAAATTTGTAAATACCCATATTAAAATAGGCATCGACTCACTGAAACAACTGATGAATAACGGACTGACGGTAAGACACCTGAAGTTCTGAGTACACAATACGGATCAACGAATTAACAGGTTAACGGATCAGCAGATCACCCGTTTTAATACCGAACACATCAGAACATAGCGCATAGTATTTCATAATCCAACCATTAAAAACACAATTTGCCTTTACTACTTTCCATAAGGAACCTGAGCATTCATTTCGGCAAAGGGCATGAAAGAACAACTGCTGTAAGAAATGTTTCCTTAGAAATAAAGAAAGGAGAACTGCTTGCCATCGTGGGCGAAAGCGGTTCGGGTAAATCGGTTACAGCACTGTCGCTCCTGAAATTATTACCCAAACAAAGTACGGTTACCGGCCATGCTTTTTTGTACCGCTGGGAAGAACAGCCGCTTGATCTTATCCAGTTACCGCCCTCCGAAATAAACGACGTACGGGGCAGCAACATCGCCATGATCTTCCAGGAACCGATGACCTCTTTAAACCCGGTGTTCACCTGCGGTTTCCAGGTAATGGAATCCATCATGCTTCACCAGAAAGTAAGCAAACGGGTTGCCCGGCAAAAAACCATAGCGCTTTTTGAAAAAGTACAATTACCCGATCCGAAAGGAATGATGAACCGTTATCCGCACCAGGTCAGCGGCGGGCAAAAACAACGGGTGATGATCGCCATGGCCATGAGCAGCAATCCCTCTTTGCTGATAGCCGATGAGCCAACCACCGCACTGGATGTAACCGTGCAGAAAAATATCCTTGAGCTGATAAAACAGTTTCAGCAGCAAAATAATATGGGCGTCATCTTCATTACCCACGACCTGGGCATTGTGGCCGACATAGCTGATAAGATCGTAGTGATGCACAAAGGGGAGATCGTGGAACAGGGAAATGCAAAGGAAATTCTTACAGCACCAAAACATCCGTATACAAAGGCTTTGCTGGCATGCCGGCCGGCGGGTCAGTCAAAGAACAAACGCTTACCGGTAGTAAGTGATTTTTTAGGAACAAAGGAAACGCCACTCATTACTCCTTCGTTATTAAATGAACCCAAAAAAACAAACGGCGAACTGCCAACCACAAACCGCAAACTTCAAACCGCAAACTTCAAACCTGAAACCAACATCCTCGAAGTAAAAAACCTCAGCATTCAATTCCCTGTTAAGAAAAATATATTTGGCAGGCCGGTGAAGTTCTTTAACGCAGTGGATGATGTGAGTTTTGATGTACAGACCGGTGATATTGTGGGCCTGGTGGGCGAAAGCGGCTGCGGAAAAACAACACTGGGCAGAAGCATCCTTCAGCTTATTAAACCAACATCGGGCAGCATTATATTGAATGGTGAAGACCTTACAAAGATGAAAGCATCTTCACTAAGAAATCTGCGCAAAGACCTCCAGATCGTTTTCCAGGACCCCTATGGTTCTTTGAACCCCCGCTTTACCATCGGCGAAGCCATACTGGAGCCGCTTAAGATTCATGGAATATTAAAAAATAAAACCGAACGGAAAGAAAAAGTGATGGAGCTCCTGGAGAAAGTAAGTCTAAAACCCGATCACTTCAACCGCTACCCGCACCAGTTCAGCGGCGGGCAGCGCCAGCGCATTTGTATTGCCCGTGCCCTGGCACTGGATCCGAAATTCCTTATTTTCGATGAAAGCGTATCGGCCCTGGATGTAAGTGTGCAGGCACAGGTACTTAACCTGCTCAACGACCTGAAAAATGAATTTGGATTTACCGCCATCTTCATCTCTCATGACCTTTCCGTGGTACATTATATCTGTAACCGTATCCTGGTGATGCAGCAAGGCAGTATTGTGGAAGAAGGAACGGCCGACCAGGTCTATCACCACCCCGTAAACGAATACACCCAAAAACTGGTAGAATCAATTCCGGGGAAGCTACTCCTACAGCCGGTATTGGCCTGAGTTTTCGTACAAATTGTTCACAACACCTGGAATCTTCCGGTAAAAGCCTGCACGGGCTTTATTTATTAGCCGTTATTCATTACCTTTGCCCCCTTTAAATCATGCCGTAACATGATAAGCGCCTTTAAAAAGGCTATCAATCAGTACCCGGTGTACACGGCATGTAACCATAATATAAAAACCGTTACATGAAATTATCCCAGTTTCGTTTCGACCTTCCGCTTAACCTTATTGCCCAGCAACCTGCCAAAAAACGTGAAGACAGCCGCCTGATGGTGATTCACCGCAAGACCGGCCAGATCGAGAACAGGCATTTTAAAGACATCATTGAATATTTCGACGACAAGGATGTATTTGTGGTGAACAATACCAAAGTTTTTCCTGCCCGTATGTACGGCCGTAAGGAAAAGACAGGCGCCAAGATCGAAGTGTTCCTTTTGCGTGAGCTCAACAAAGCCAATAAGCTTTGGGATGTGATCGTTGACCCGGCCCGTAAAATACGGGTGGGCAACAAATTATATTTCGGCGAAAGCGATGAACTGGTTGCCGAAGTAATTGATAACACTACCAGCCGTGGCCGTACCATCCGGTTCCTTTGGGAAGGTTCTGATGAAGAGTTCAGGCAGATGCTGGAGATATTGGGAGAAACTCCGTTGCCAAAATACATCAAGCGTAAGCCCGAAGAAGAGGATAAAGAACGCTATCAAACCGTTTATGCAAAACACGAAGGCGCAGTGGCCGCTCCCACCGCCGGGCTGCATTTCAGCGAGGAATTAATTAAACGGCTTGAGATAAAAGGGATCCGTTTTGCCGAAGCAACCCTGCATACCGGCCTTGGAACCTTTCGCCCCATTGAAGTGGAAGACCTGAGCAAGCATAAAATGGATGCAGAATATTACCGCATTGAGGAAGCCGCCTGCAAGGTGGTGAACAAGGCAAAGGAAGGCGGACACCGCATCTGTTCCATCGGTACCACCACCATGCGGGCCATGGAATCTTCTTTTACGGCACAGAAATTATTAAAACCATCTGAAGGCTGGACCAATCACTTCATTCATCCGCCTTACAATTTCAACATTGCCGATGCATTGGTTACGAACTTTCATTTACCAAAAACAAGCCTGCTCATCATGGCCTGTGCTTTTGCCGGTTACGACCTGATGATGGAAGCATACAAGAAAGCCATCAAGGATAAATACCGTTTCTTCAGCTATGGAGATGCGATGCTGATCATTTAAAATAACCTAACACCATATACTGCAGCCCTTCCGTTTTATGGAGGGGCTTTTTTTATAAAAGAGGGCCGGATAGAGATCCGGCCCGTTACAATTCAATATCCTATGAAAATCCATTGTAGTTACGATAAAAAAAGACGTACAGATTCATTTGTCAAAAAAAATGGGGCCAGATAAAGATCCGGCCCCGTTTAATCCAATATCCTATGAAAAACCAATAGTAAGACGCCGGAACGAATTGATTTGTTGCAAATGAATTGTTAACAGTTTTAATTAACTTAGGGTCAGCAAAACTACTAAGTATGAAAACCATTCAGCAGTGGCTAAGCGAATACGGCGAAAGCCACCAGGACCATACCAACAAAACCATTCACTGGATATGCGTGCCTTCTATTTTCTTTTCCATTACCGGGTTATTATACAGCATCAAATTGCCATTTGCCGTTTCGGGCATTACCATCAATGTTGCTATGATCGTAATGATACTTGCGGTATTTTACTATTTCTCGCTCTCCCGTACCTTATGGATCGGCATGTTATTGTTTGCCCTGTTCTGCCTCTGGCTCAGTCATTTTATTGAACGTTCCGGCATCATACCCCTCTGGCTTTTTTGTGTGATCGTTTTTGTAGTGGCCTGGATCGGCCAGTTTTATGGCCATAAAATTGAAGGCAAAAAACCATCTTTCTTTAAGGATATCCAGTTCCTCATGATCGGCCCGGCCTGGCTGATGAGTTTTATTTATAAAAAGATAGGGATCGCTATTTAGCATGGTTTTCCAGCTTCACATACCGGGCTTTCCCCTGAACCAGTTTGTAGAGAGTTTTATTTACTACCGGGATTATAATCCTGTTCATTCTGTTGACCGGTTCCTGCCCGATGGCAATGTGAACATCGTGTTTGACCTGACGGATTATCCCAAATACATTTACGATAACGAAACCCTGAAGGAAATACAGGCCTGCCGCAATGTATGGTTCTCCGGCATCCGGAACCAATATATAACGATCCCTTCCGGGAAAGACAGCGAAATGTTCATCATCAATTTTCATAAAGGGAAATCGTACCCCTTTGTACAGATGCCGCTGCATGAACTTACCGACAGTGTGGTAGATGGCGACCTGGTGCTTACCAGCGAGATAATGGACATGCGGGCAATGCTCCTTGAATCAGTTTCCGTCAGCGGAAAATTCCAGGCAGCGGAAAGCTTCTTAACGAAGAAATTCAACAGCAGGCTTATCGTTAACCCGTTCATTGACTTTGCCGTGAACAAGATCCTCCAATCTCCGGAACAGGCATCTATTGAACATATCTCCCGCAAAGTGGGTTACTCACAAAAACACCTGATCAAACTTTTTAAAGATAATGTTGGAATGACCCCGAAAGGATTCCTAAAGATCATCCGCTTTCAAAAAGCCATACAGGAGATCGGTGCATCAAAGAATATCAACTGGACCAGCCTTGCCCTGGAGAGTGGTTATTACGACCAGGCCCATTTCATCAATGACTTCAAATTATTCTCCGGCTTCACCCCCAGGGAATACATTCAAAAGCAATCCGGATACCTCAATTATGTAGCGGTGGGCTGAGGTTAATTTTTTCCAATACCATATCCCCTTCCTGTTGTTCTTTTACCAAAAAAAGTTATGCAACCCCACATCAATCACCTGGCTGTACTGGTTTGTGCAATGGCAAACCTTGCCGTTGGCGCCCTCTGGTATTCGCCGGTTCTGTTTTACAAGGCATGGAAAAAAGAAAACAACCTTACCGATGAGCAATTGAAGAACATAAATCCTGCAAAGGTTTATGGCATTACTTTCCTGCTCTCTGTTATCATCAGTTATAACATGGTCTTTTTCGTAGGTGATCAAAAGACGGACATGGCCTGGGGCACCACAGCGGGATTTTTGACCGGCTTTGGATTTTGTGCATTAATTTTCACCATCGTTGGTTTATTTGAACAGCGCTCGTGGAAGTATATTTTTATCAACAGCGGATATATTATTGTTTACTTCACCCTTTCCGGTTTCATTCTCGGAACCTGGAGATAATTAAACGCAATCATCATGGCAAAAACATCCGGTGAATTTGAACAGGAGTTCATACAAAGCGCCAAAGAAAAAACAGGAAGAACGCTGGAACAATGGTTGCCGGTTGTAAAGGCATCCGGCCTTTACAAACAGATGGAGATCACCAGCTGGCTGAAGGCCGAACACAAACTGAACCACCTGCAGGCACAGTTACTGGCCGGGCTTTATTTGAACAATGGCAAACCGGTATACCAGAACGAAGGTTCTTTGCTCGATAACCAGTTTACAAAATGCGAAGAGATGCGGCCTCTGTGCCAGGCCCTGGCAGATGCCATTCTGAAAAACTTTCCCGGCACACAGGTGATCCCGAAAAAAACATACGTTTCATTTACTGCCACCCGCGAATTCGCCGCCATCAATATCAAGCCAAAAGAGATCAGGCTGGGCATGGACCTGGGCGATATGGCCTTCAATGAAACCATACAAAAAACAAAACTCTCCGGCCCCATGCCCCGGATATCGCACATGGCTGTTATTACAGACATCAAACAGTTTGATAAAAAACTAATTGAGTATCTTCAACTATCCTGGAACAGAACCCATAAAAAATGACAGCTGATGTATAGCAAGATCGTTTTCACCGCCTTCGTCCTTTTATTCATTTTCCATGTGGCAGGCGGACAAAACAATACAAACCCCGGACTTAAAAATTACCTGAAGCAATGCACTATCCTTCTGCAGGATGGTGGAAAATGGCGATCAAAAAACCCGGATCATGATCCGGCAAAAGAATTCTCCGCAAGCTATTTTGGCTATGAATTCACAAAAGGCATTAATGCAAATACCCTGCTGCTGAAGATCGCCGGGTATCTTCCCCGCAGGTCGCAGTGGGTTGTTTTATGGGACGGGTATTATACCTGGAACCCGCAGAAACAAAAAATCATTTATCAAAGCGTGAATATAGAAGGCGCACTGGCTGCCGGCGAATCGGAACGCATTACCGATAACGAGATCACATTTAACATCACCATCACTTCCCCGGATGGAAAGCCTGATAAATACAAAGAGATACAGAAGCTTTCGGTCAATGAAATACAGTCGGCCAATATGGTGCAGAATGCCGGTAAATGGGAATCAAAGAAAACAACAAACTGGACCCGGCTGGAACAACCCGCCGGCAATCTAATTTTCATGAGCACCCGCGACGGGAACTTTGAGATCTATTCCATGAATGCCCAGGGAGAAAACCTGCGCAATCTTTCCAGCAACAAAGCCATCGACTATGCTTTTTCCTATACCCCGGATAAACGCCTGGTGTTTTATTCAAACCGGGAAGGCAATGATGAAGTGTATATCATGGAGGCCGACGGAAAGAAAGTGACCAATCTTACCAACCATCCATCGGGCGACCGCATTCCGTATGCATCGCCAGACGGAACACTGATCTCTTTTCTTTCAGACAGGGATCAGAAAAAAGGCGAGATATATGTAATGGATACCGATGGCAGGTATTTAAAACGGCTCACCAATAATGAGTATTTTGAAGACGGGCCTTCCTGGTCGCCCGATGGCAAGAAGATTATTTTTACCAGGGAGCTCAGAGACTTAACAGATACCAGTGCAAATGCAGCAACCAATGGCGAGATATTCATCATGGATGCCGACGGCACCAATGAAAAACAATTGACCAACCGGCCCGGCTATGACGGAGGACCGCAATTTTCGCCCGACGGCAGCCGGATTGCCTTCTATGGCAAAACAGCTGAAGGAAATTACGAGATATTTGTGATGGATGCTGATGGAAAGAACATCATCAACCTCAGCGAAGATCCGATGGAAGACTATTCCCCCGCCTGGTCGCCCGATGGCAAATGGATCGCTTATACAAAAGGGGATTCAAAGAATTATGATGTATGGATGATCCATCTTGAGACCAGGATAAAAACCAGGCTTACTACCCAGCCGAGAAGGGATGAGAGTCCGTTCTGGCAGCGGTGAGGAGATATGGGATACTGGTTGCTGGATGCTGGATACTGGCACAGCCTGAATTAGTAAACCCCTTGCTTTATTGAACACTCCTGTATCCAGTATCCAGTATCTTGTATCCAGTATCCTGCTTCGGCCTTACAATCCAAACAACCCTTTATTCAGCAACTGCAATGTTTGTTCTTTGTACTGGCGATCGATAAGCAGCGTAACATTATGCTTACTTCCGCCATAACTTACCATACGCACCGGGATGGGTTCAATGGCATCGAACAGTTTCTTCATCACATCCTTTGTTTCTTCGATCTCGTTTCCTACAACCGATACCAGGGTTTGGTTGCTGTCTGTTTCAATGGTACCAAAGGGTTCCAGTTCCTTAATGATATCCGGGAGATTCACATCGTTATCGATGGTAACGGATACTGCCACTTCGGAAGTGGTGATCATGTCGATGGAAGTACGGTACTTTTCAAACACTTCAAATACCTTACGCAAAAAACCATAGGCAAGCAACATGCGGCTGCTCTTTACCCGGATGGCCGTGATGCCGTCTTTCGCTGCTATTGCTTTTGCGCCATTACTTCCTGCTTTTTCGGTGATCAATGTACCCTTTGCAGATGGATCCATGGTGTTCAGTAATTTCACCGGCACGTTGTAAAAATGAGCAGGCCATATACTGGCCGGGTGCAGAATTTTTGCACCGAAATAAGCCAGTTCGGCCGCTTCTTCAAAACTCAGTTGCTCGATGGGATAGGTTTTATCCACGATCCGTGGATCGTTGTTGTGCATACCATCGATATCTGTCCATATCTCACAAACACTGGCATTGATGGCCGCTGCTATCAGCGAAGCCGAATAGTCACTGCCGCCTCTTTTTAAATTATCCACTTCACCCCTTGCGTTGCGGCAGATGTATCCCTGTGTGATGAATATCTTCCTGTCTTTATTTTTTTGCAGCAGCTGGGCCAGTTTTACTTTGATCGTTCCCACCTGCGGTTCATCATAAATATCAATGGTCATAAAGTCGAGCGCAGGCAACAACACATGATCTACTTTTATTTCTTCCAGGTAAATACTGAAGAGTTTTGTACTCAGCAGTTCTCCCTGTGCCAGTATATCTTTATTCAATGCTTCGCTGAAAGATATTTTTAAGATGATGGTAAGAAACTCAAAGTGCTCATTCAGCACCCCGTTTGCTTTTTGCAGGGAAGCTTCATTCTTCAGCAATGCTGAAACGAAATTCTTATAATGTTCATGCAAGGCATCTATCTGTTGCCTGGCAGTATTGCGGTCGCCATGCGAAAGTGATTCACTTATTTCCACCAATGCATTGGTGGTTCCGCTTAAAGCCGACAACACAACTATCTTGGATTCCTCATCCTTAGTCACCAGGTTGGCCACTTCCTGCATCCGCAGTGGCTTACCAACGCTGGTGCCGCCAAACTTCATTACTTTCATTCCATAAATTTTGAGGTGCAAATATATACCTTAAAGGGCTACTTCGAACTTATGGCCGATCGATTCCAGGTCATCAATAACCGGTTGAAGCAAAGGAATGCCGTTCTTCATTCTTTCTTCTTCCATCTCCCTTTCCGGGTCGCCGGGGATCAGTACTTTCTCTTGTCCGGGAATGGTTTTGGCCGAACGGAAACGGCCGATCCATTTATCCATGTGCTGTTTGAATTCATCTGCAGTTCTGAATGCATCTATCCGCATGGCGCCAAAAAAATGACCGATACCTTCGCCGGGCATTTCATCCGGCATTGGTAAATAAGCAGGAAAGGGCGGAACCCAGGGACCATAGTTGGCGCCGCTGAGTATGCCGGAGAAAATATCAGCAATAGCACCCAGTGCATAACCTTTATGACTGCCGTGTTCTTTATCGCCGCCAAGCGGTAAAAGCGTACCGCCATTTTTTATTTCATTGGGATCGGTGGATGGTTCGCCTTCTTTGGTAAGTGCCCAGCCCAATGGCATGGGTGCATTCTTTCGTTGTAATATCTCTAACTTACCATTGGCTGCGGTGGTGGTGGCAAAGTCGGCAACAAAGGCCGGTTGTTCGCCCGCCGGTATGGCTACAGCAATGGGATTTGTTCCCAACATTCTTTCTTTAGAAAATGTAGGCGCTACCAGTGCCGATGCATTGGTCATGGCAATACCGATCATATCGTTCTCTAAAGCCATCATGGCATGGTGACCGGCAATACCAAAATGATTGCTGTTTCGTACACTTACCCAACCCGTACCCACCTGTTTTGCTTTATTGATGGCAACCTGCATGGCAAAGGGAGCAACTACTAAACCCAATCCCCTGTCGCCATCAACAACCGCAGTTGAAGGCGTTTCATGTACAATGGAAATCTTTGGAGAAGCATTTACCCGCTGCACTTCCCATAAGCGGATGTAGCCGCTCAACCGTGCAACACCATGACTATCCACCCCACGCAGGTCGGCTGATAATAATGTTTGCGCTGCTATGGTTGCATCGGCATCGTTGCAGCCGATCCTGAGGAATATTTTTTTTGAGAAGTTGAAAAGCTGGTTGTAGGAGAAGGTTGTACTCATTGAACAAAAGTAACTGAAATTTGAAAGAGTCTTTTATCTCAACGTTGGATTATCTTCTGTCTTTTTAAGATGATCTTCTTTCATTTTCCTGTTCATTTTTTCTATCCTTTCCTTTCCTGATTTTGAATCCAAAAGTCCTAATTCAAGCCCGATCACCCAGATGATGTAAACCCCTGTTGCGGCCAGAATTATTAATGACCATTTCAACGAGCCGGTCAAATAATACGCAACTATAAAACCAAGTACAGCCAGGGAAGCTATGATGTATTTTTTCATTCTGCCTTTTTTGACGTTTTGAATCGGAAGGACAGGCCCACCGCATAAAAATAGTCAGGCGCCAGTTTACTGAGTCCCAAACCTGCCGACGCATCGATCTTGAAATTGTCGCTTATATAAAATGCAAGTCCGGCATCCAGGCTGTTCATGGCATGGTTCTTTTCCCTAAGGTAGCCATATACTTCAATAAAGGCATTCCACCGTTCACCGAAATTAAATGCCGGGGAAAAACTGTAAACGAAATATTGCTGCGAACCAAAATGTTTCCACAGCAGCCCTGCATTATACCGAATCAAAAAAGTTTTAGAAATATTATGCCGGAAGGCTAAACGAAGATCGGCTCCATCGATGGTATCCCTGAAAATTGTACGCAGGTGATTGAAATGATAATGAGCAATGAGTGATGCCCGGGGAATGATTCCCTTTTCATCCAGGAAATTGAATTTGGCTCCCAGTTCCACCCGGTTGATACCACGGTATGTCCTTCCACCGTTTACGGCAGCATCCTGTTGCGAGGCCAGATCGGTTATTGCTCTTAACTCCACTCTTTTCACAATACCATACTTCAATACCAATACAGGGTGCTGCGTAAAATGATCTTTGAGGCCGAATGAGAGTTTTTCTGTTTCCCGGTAAAAACCCGTTTCACCCTGTACCCATTTTTTTGCAGTAATGCCGGGGTCAAGGGTAAAGCCGGGACGGTCGGTGATCATTTTTTCGTCCTGCGCTGTTGCTGCAAGAGATATTATAATAAGAGCTATGGAGAGAACGAGTCTGGGCATATGATAAAATTAACATCTTCCAGAACAATAAAGCTGCCGGAAGGCTGCAAGGCAGAATGCTAATATTTTGTTTAAATAGTTAAAAAGCAAATTCGCTATGGTTCCGGCTGGTCAAAGACCACGCCGGGGCGTTCGGAAACTTAAGCCAGCGGGTATAAAGGCGAAATGTGTAAATTAACTTTTTGTAAATTTATATTAATTTACACATAATTAATTTACAAAACCGGGTGGCCGGCAACAGAGAAGCCGTTCAGGAATGAACGGCGCTCTCTTTTTTTGCTCAACCTTACAGATATATGAATGCGGATAACCGTAGTTACGTACTATTTTTTTGCCGGTATGGTGATAAGACTGAACAGGATTTTAACCGGCATCAACATTTACCGTCTTCCCGGCTAATCACTTCCCTTCATTGCTTCCCGGCGTTTTGCTTTGAATTTTTCTTTCTGCTCATCGGTTAAAATGGCCTGGATACTATTTGCCTGCTCTTTCTGCAGTTCTCTCAATTGTTTTTTCTTTTCGTCTTCAGACAACTGGCTGTTGTTTTCAATGGCTTCCTTTTTAACCTTGCCCGCCTGCCTTATCTCCTTCAGCTTTCCCTTTTGCTCCCGGCTAAGGTCAAGGTCCTTTAACAGGTCTTTGCGGTTTGCTTTGTCCATTTTGCCAGCCTTCTGGCTATTCGCTACTGAGTCTGCGGGCTTTGCGGGGGCTGGCTTTCGTTCTACCTGTGCAAAAGAAACAAGGGAAAAGAGAAGTAATGACAAGATCAATCCGGGGGCTTTCATCTTTATTAATTTTCAGAAAGATAGATGGTTTACCGGCGGAGAAGTTTAATCGGGGGTTATTTTATTCATAAAAATACCGGCCGCTGGGCGGCCGGTATAGTTTTTCAAATATGGAAATGCTGTTTTATCTTAAGAAAAGCAGTTCCCTGTATTTGGGCAGCAGCCAGAATGCATCGTCTACCAGCAGTTCCAGTTTATCTACATGGTAACGGATCACATCAAAGTATTTACCCTTCACCCCATCGCAGTAGGCAATGGCTTTTGCACGGGTATCGGCGATCTCGTTCGCTTTCTTCCTTTCTTCGATCATCTTCTCCACGTTATCGCTGATCTCATTGATGTGCGTACTGATGGCTTCCAGCACCTGTTTCTGGTTGGCATAGGCCTTTTCACCCAGGCCTGCTTCCTTCAGCCCGGTAATGTTCTTGATCAGTACATTCTGGTATTTAATGGCAGAAGGAAGAATGAAGGTGGTAGCCAGGTCGCCCATTACCCTTGCTTCGATCTGCACTTTTTTAATGTATGCTTCCAGCATGATCTCATGACGGGCTTCCAGTTCCACATGACTGTATATGCCGTTGCTTTCAAAAAGATGCTTGGCCTTATCGGTAACAAAAGCATCCAAAGCCGGCGGGGTTGTTTTCACATTGGCCAGTCCACGCTTTGCTGCTTCTTTTTCCCACTCATCGCTGTAACCATCCCCTTCAAATAAGATCGTCTTGCTGTCTACAATATATTTCTGTATCACCTGCATAATGGCCACTTCTTTCTTTTCGCCTTTTTCGATCAGCGCATCCACATCCACTTTAAACTTGCGCAATGTTTCTGCCATGATCGCATTCAGCGTGGTCATAGAGATGGCGCAGTTGGCAGAAGAACCCACCGCACGGAATTCGAACTTGTTCCCGGTGAATGCAAACGGAGACGTACGGTTACGGTCGGTATTATCCAGCATCAGTTCGGGAATACTCTTATGTATGTCTAACTTCAGCATGGCTTCATCCTGTTCGTCGAACTTACCCGATACACGGCTCTCTACCTGGTTCAATACCTGTGTTAAGTATTTACCTATGAAGATGGAGATGATGGCAGGCGGCGCTTCATTGGCTCCCAGGCGGTGGTCATTTCCTGCACTGGCGATGGATGCCCGAAGCAGGTCGGCATAATCATGCACCGCTTTAATTGAGTTCACAAAGAAGGCGAGGAACATCAGGTTTGTCTTCGGTGTTTTTCCGGGCGCCAGTAAATTAACCCCGGTATCCGTAGCCATGCTCCAGTTGTTATGCTTACCGCTGCCGTTGATGCCGGCGAAGGGTTTTTCGTGTAATAAACATTTTAATCCATGACGCTTGGCAACCCTTTCCATAATATCCATCAACAGGGTATTATGGTCAACCGCCAAGTTGATCTCTTCAAAGATCGGCGCACACTCAAACTGGGCAGGTGCCACTTCATTATGCCGGGTACGGATGGGAATACCCAATTTATAACTCTCCTGTTCAAAGTCACGCATAAAGGCATAAACCCTTTCGGGTATGGCACCAAAATAATGGTCGTCTAACTGCTGGCCCTTTGCAGGTGCATGACCAAAAACGGTACGGCCTGCTAAAACAAGATCAGGACGGGTATTTGCCAGGCCGGCATCTATCACAAAATATTCCTGTTCCCAACCAAGGGTTGCAGTTACCCTTGTAATGTTCTTATCAAAATACTGGCAAACATCCACAGCGGCTTTGTCCAATGCAACCAGTGCTTTCAGCAAAGGCGTTTTGGTATCCAGCGATTCGCCGGTATAAGAAACGAAGATGGTGGGTATGCACAATGTTTTTCCCTGGCCGATCTCCATGATAAAGGCAGGTGAAGAAGGATCCCATGCGGTATAACCCCTTGCTTCAAAAGTTGCACGCAGGCCACCACTGGGGAAAGAAGAGGCATCGGGTTCCTGTTGTATCAATGCGGCGCCTTCAAATTCTTCAATAGGCGTACCGTCGGATTTTAAGGTAAAGAATGAATCATGCTTTTCAGCAGATAAACCGGTGAGTGGTTGAAACCAGTGCGTAAAATGTGTTACGCCTTTGCTCTCTGCCCAGGCACGGATGCCATTGGCGATCTGTGAACCCATGTTACGGTCAATTTTTTTACCGCCACGGGTAGAAGCAACCAGGCTCTTGTATGCTTCATCACTTAAATATTTGCGGGCTACCTGCAGGGTGAATACATTCTCATTAAAGATCTCTGTGATCTTACCCGGGCTCTCCACCTTCACTTTAGGGAGGCCCTTACTTAGGTTATCCAGCGCTTTAAATCTTAAAGATTCCATACTTCTTTTGGTTTTAGGGCACAAAAAAACATTAAATACTTCTATAAAACAAGGTTTTTTAAAATAAATTGTAAAAAATGGGGGTAATCTGGGTAAAAAAATTGATATTATTTTAATTTATAAC
>DAOLIP010000064.1:904-21575 GCA_035328475.1 Ferruginibacter sp. | reverse complement strand
TACTTTAAGTCCGGTATATTATTTATTGCAGCAGGTTCTTCAGCTCCACGATTTCAAACTCGGGTGATGAATAAAAACAATGCCTCAGCAGCGGCATATGCCCGTTACCAAACAGCACCACAATCCTGTCTGCCGCTGTTGGTTTTGTTTTGAGAACATTATTAAAGATGCGCAGGTTGCGGTTGTACCACCAGACAGACATGGCATCCGGGCCGGCAGTGCTTTCTGTATTAAAACCACCGCAGAGATAGTGGCCGTGCATCCGTTGAATGGTAGAGGGCTCTGCCATCAGTAAAAAATTTTCCAGCATCGTCAGCACCGTATGTATGGAATCGCTGGCAGTATACATAGCAGAATATTTTTTATCCCAGTACTTATCCCGCAGGCTGTCAACAGCCGTCTTATCTTCCCACAAACTGTCGATCCATTTGTATTGCTTCTGAAACTCGTGGGAGAATGGCCAGGTATCCACTGCATATAATTTTGGATGCTTCATTTGCCCGGCAACCCGGAATCCTACCTGGTATATCTCATTCCTTCCCATTTTATAATGACCCTTTACATACTCGCCATACAATGAGTCGATCCATCCCTGGTCAGAAGATTCCACGTAAATACGGGTAGGCTTAAAACGCTTTATCACACCGGCCAGTTCTTCCAGTTCCTTTTGCCGCTGGGGTGATTTTACATCAACAAATTTTGAAGAATCAGTTTTGTGGCCATCCAGGTTGGGATAGCCGAAATGAAAAGTACCGAGTAACAGAACCTTCGTTGGCTTTCTTTCCCCGCTTAATAATATTTTGTCCGGCTGAATGGATCTCAGTTTTTCCCAATCCACTTTTTGTGCAGAACTGGATAAGTGGAATAAAATGCTGAAGCAGGCTATCATCTTTTTCATAAAAAATTCATTTGCCTGTAAAATTTCAGCATTAGGTTTATCCTGAAAAACAAAATCTGCAAAGGGGCTGTTTTTATCTGCAAATCGTTTGGATAGCCCATAGGGAGTTGGCAGATGAATCTGCGGTTTTTGCAGACAATTGTTCTGTGGTAAAACGGCTTTATTGTAGATTCGCAGTATGACAAAAAAAGGGTTGATTGCTGCGTATGTTTTCTTCTTCTTCATGTATTTCATCGGGTTTGGCCTGATGGGCAGCCTGAATATAGGTATGCCTTTCCCCTGGAAAAGTCTTATAGAACCCCTTAGTTTATCGAGACTTTTTTATACGGTAGCTACTGTTTTGCTGGCACATTTGGTTGTGTTTCGCAGGTATTATTACCGGAAGCCCCGCTGGTTGCTGTTTATTGCGGTTGTTTGCCTGCTGATCCTTTACACCCTGTTCCGCTACCTGGTTGAGGAAGTCATCTTTCCGGCTACGCTTGGTTTTGGTAATTATTATCCAAACACCAGCTTCCGCTATTACGTGGTAGACAATCTCTATTTCGGATCCATCATCATTTTAATTGGTTTTGTTTTCTTCCTCTTCGATGAAATGTTCCGCAACCAGAAAAAACAGGCCGCCCTGCTGGAACAGAATAGAAAAGCCGAACTGAATTTTTTACAGGCACAGATGAACCCTCATTTTTTATTCAATTCACTCAATAACATTTATTCGCTGGCCTATGATAAACATCCGCAAACGGCCCCGGCCATATTAAAGCTGAGTGATATGATGCGGTACGTAACCTATCAACGGTCGGATACCGTTAGCCTGGGAAAAGAAATGGAATACGTTCGCAGCCTTATTGATATTGAACAACTGCGGCACGATCATAAATTGCAGACGGATATAAGCATTTCGCCCGGGGCTGCTGAGGTTTTAATTACGCCCCTTACCCTGGTTCCCCTGGTAGAAAATGTACTGAAGCATGGCGACCTGTCTGACGAAAGCAATCCCGTTATCATACAGGCATCGGTAAGCGACAAAAAACTGACCATTGCCGTAAGCAATAAAATAAGTACCACAAAAATTAATGCCGAAGGAGGTGTGGGTTTGAAGAACCTGCAACGCAGGCTGCAACTTATTTACAAACCAGGTGAATATCATTTTACCAGTATGCAAAAAGAAAATAAATTTTACGCAACCCTCATCATACCTGCCTGATGTACCGCTGTATCGTTATTGATGATGAACCGCTGGCGCTGAATGTGCTGGCAGATTATATCCGGCAAACGGATGGCCTGCAGCTGGTAGACATTACCACCAGCCCCATCAAAGGCCTGCAGCGCATTCAGAATAACGAGGCCAACCTGGTATTCCTGGATATACAGATGCCTGAGCTCACCGGCATACAGGTGATGAAAATAATTGACCAGCGCTGCAAAGTGATCCTCACCACGGCCTATCCCGAATTTGCACTGGAAGGTTATGAATACAATGTTACCGATTACCTGTTGAAGCCGGTTTCTTTTGAACGGTTCACAAAAGCCATACAAAAATTACCGGCGGCTGTTGCTGCAGAAACCACGAAAGCGCCCCAACAGGAATATTTTTTTGTGAAGAGTGAATACAAATTGTTACGGCTCGACTTCAGCCAGGTATTATTCCTGGAAGCATTGAGGGATTATGTGGCCATTCATACGGCCGATGGCAATAAGGTACTTACCCTGCAAAGCATGGCTTCGTTTGAAAAAGAACTTCCCTCCCGTTTATTTGCCCGTATCCATAAATCGTATATCGTTTCCATCAGCAAGATCAGTTTCATTGAAAAGAACCGGGTGGTGATCGGCGATAAATTTTTACCGGTGGGAGAAACATACAAAACTGCCTTCCTGCAAAAAATAAATTACACGCCGGACAAATGACCACCATTCATTTTGAATGCAGCATGTTTATGTTTTGCTGTTTAAGTCAGTATCTTTCCGTTTGCTAAACTATTCACCATGAATGCTGCTGTACTAAAAGAATTACAGGCGCCCCTTAAAGAAAGATACAGATCAGATCCGGCTGCTGCCCTGCTCACCTTAAACGCCGAAGGAAAACTGGGAGAAGGAATATCCTGCAAAGTAGAAACAGGAAAGGCAATGGTGGAAGCAGGTCTTCACCCGGCTACCGGAGGAACGGGGCTGCTCTCCTGTTCGGGCGATATGTTACTGGAAGCACTGGTAGCCTGTGCAGGCGTTACGGTACAAGCCGTAGCTACGGCCATCGGCATTGAAATAAAGAACGGCACGGTAAAAGCGGCCGGTGATCTCGACTTCCGGGGTACCCTGGGTGTTTCCAAAGAAGCTGCCGTTGGATTTAAAAGCATACGGCTTGATTTTATGCTGGAATCAAATGCTACATCCGAACAACTGGAAAGCCTGGCCAAACTCACCGAACGGTATTGCGTGGTTTACCAAACCCTTACTAAGGGTGTACCGGTTGAAACAGAATATCACCAGGCCTGAAAATAATTCTTTGGTACAAAAAAAGAATAAGGCCCGTTATTGTAACGGTCCTTAAAATACCAATCGCCTTAAAAATTATTTCGCCGTGGCGGGACTTATTACCGTTCCAACCTCTGATATGCTGTTCGCAGGAAGGCCTGCTTTTCTTGCGTGTTCACGAATAAGTTCTGCATTCGTTGCTTTGTAAACGCAGTAGATCTTGTTGGCGGTTACATAACTGTGATCCCATATAATGTCGGGCCCCATTTCGGTAAGCACCGAGCAGGAGTTCTTTGATGCGGCTTTTAATTGTTCCGGGGTTAATTTACCGGCATCGGGGATCTCTCTTTCAATAACGAATGTTTTCATTTCTGTTTTGTTTTGTGTTTTTGAATTTTGTGTTTGCTGTTCGGTTTGCGCCGTAGCGGCATAACCGGTGAAAAGAAGGATTGAAGTGAGCAGTTTTAATCCGTTTGCGATCTTTTTCATGTCAGTAGTTTTTAATTGTTAAACAATAACACAAAACTAATATGCCCCGCAGCGGACGGATGTAACAAATCATCCAACAAATGGAACAGGTACTGATACAAATCGTTCAATCAATGAAATTTTTGGTTCAATGGAAACAAATCGTTCAGGGAATAAAAAAATTGAACCGGTAAACAGGAAAGTTACTGCAGGAGTTCGAGGTAAGCCATGGGCAGCAGTCCGAATTTCTTTTTAAAACATTTGGTGAAGTAAGAAGGGCTGCTGAATCCCGAATCAAAAGTGATCTGTGAAATGCTGTAAGGCTTTTTCCGCATCAGCTCTTTTGCTTTTTCAAGCCGGAATTCTTTTAAAAGAATATTGGGTGATAAACCGGTTAGCTGGATCGTTTTGCGGTACAACTGCGATTTGCTCATCGCCATTGCCTTACAGTAGTCTTCCACATCAAATTCAGCGTCTTGCCATTTTGCCTCCAGGTTACCAAATAAAGAACCCAGCAGGGCTTCATCCTGCGGTGTCATTGCCGAAAGGCCATTGGTTTTGGTTTGAAAATGATCTTTGGAAGCCAATCCCTTAACGGCAGAACTTACGATGATATGCCTGTTGCCGGCAATAGCACACATATAAGCAGCCAGTTGCAGGGTATCGCCAAACAGGTTGTTGCTTTTTTCAACAGGTTCTCCGGCATTGATGGCCATCTTCACTCCTGCTTCATCCTGCTGCATTTCTTTTTGAATGGCTAATGCGCAGGAAACCGCTTTGGATGCAGAAACAAAAGAAGCAATAAAACCGGTTCCCCCATGTTCCACTTCACAACCTCCATACCTGGACAGGCTTGAGCGGATGATATTGTTATTATTGTTAAGCAGTTCGTAGGTTTTATCCCGGCCAAGTTTGTATTGCAACAATACCGGGTCGGCCATCTCAATCATCAGCAGGATGCGGAAAGAAGGATCGGCAAAAACCTTCAGCCCGTCACTGCCGGTCGCTGCTTCTTCGGGATCATATATTCTTCCAAGGAAAGAAGATACCAGGTCGGGACTAACCTCAATGATCTTATTGGGTATCAGCCCGTGGGCCTTTCCGTGCAATTCCTCCACGGCTTCTTTGGACGGGGCATCTATCAGGCAGAATACATTTTCCCTTTCTTCATCTATCCAGTAGGTCATGCATTTACATTCAAATTCATCCTGGTGAAGCAGGTCCTTATGATGTGCTTCTGCAACTGCCCTTGCCTTAACACCCGGAACTATATGTACATCCATGTAAATAGGCATGCGTTTCTGTTTATATCAGTATTCGTTCTTAAGCAGTTCATTGCCCTATAAAGCAGGTAAAGATATATTGGAAAACTGAGTAACACAATAATTCGTGGGGCAGAGGGCCGCCAACCAGGAATAAGCAGCCTCCCGGGTTCTGCTTATTCTTAAAAAGAGAGTATTAGCCGGGTAAACCAGGGAAATATTTTTACTCCCCATTCGTTATTAATGAATTAAAACATTCTCCTGTGAAAAAGTTTTACCTCGCTGTGCTCCTGTTGGCTCCTCTTTTCATTTTTGCGCAGAAAAAAGTAGACCTGGATCCCTATAGCTTCACCGTTCAGTGGAGATCGTTGCCTGCCGTGAAAATTGACAGCACTTACCGCACGTATAATGTGGAAATTGAAAGTACCAACCTGATGCGGCCTTTCTTAAGCGAACTTTCTCCCGAAAAAACGGTATTACTGGAAGGCTGGAAAAAATTACCGGAAGGAGGTCATATCACCGTTAAAGTGAACCTGGAAGACCTGCTGCCCGAATCGGTAAATGTGCGGGAAAGAACAGAATCAATAAAAGACCGGGCCGGGCAAATAACCGGTACCCGTACTTATTACCGGGAAGAAGTACGGTACAGTTTTGCCGCAAAAGCGATCATCACCGATTATAAAGGAGCCCATATTATGGATATTAACCTGGCCAGCAGGGGAAATAAATATTCCTATTTCAGTCCCGAATTTGCATTGAAACCCCTGGCACAGGGATATTTTTTACTTAACTCAGCCAGGATCACAGGTGAACTGTACCGCAGTTGTGTAAACAACGCCATGCATACCCTGAATGAAAATATAACGGAGAATTTCGGTTTCAGTAAAGTAAGTTCAAGGGATAAGATGTGGATCATCGACAGCCGAAAACACCCCGAGTATGAAGCACACCGGGAAGCATTCAGAAAGTTAACAGATGTGCTGTTCAGCATGAATGCCGACAGTTCCATTGATAAAGCAAAAGAAAAACTGAAACCGGTGATCGATTATTTTGAAAGCATTAAGCAGCATTATACCAGTACCAGCAAACACGACCGCAAGATGCGTTACGCCAGTTACTACAACCTGGCCGTGCTGTATTATTATTTAGACGACCCGCAGATGATGATGAAAGAAGCGCAGGGGCTGATCTTAAATGACTACGACAGCAGGGATGGTAAGGATTTTGAAAGAACGGCTATATGGCTGAGGGATCTTTTCCAGGCCAATAATATTTATACCCGGCATTTCCCCATCGATCCTTCTTCTTTTAAAGGACCCTTTGAAAAGGAAGCTGTTAGCGTAAAGTAACAGCGTTTTATTTCTTTCTCAACTCCTTTACTTCTTTAATGAGGGTATCGATCATGGCCTGTTGTTCCTTGATGGCTTCCACCAGTACCGGCGTAAGTCTGCCATAATCCACCGATTTATAACCCCTGCTGTCGGTGATCACCAGTTCGGGAAATATTTTTTCCACTTCCTGTGCCGCAAAGCCAAGCTGTCTTTCCTTACCGAATTGCATGTCGGGAAATTCATCCTGCCTCCAGTAATAATACATGCCGTTGAGAGAACGTATCTTCTGCAGTGAATTCTCCAGGGAAGAAAAATTTTCTTTGTACCGGATATCAGAGCAAGCGCCAATGGTACCGGTATAACAGATATTGCCCGCCACGTGCAGCCGCTGCATTGGGTTATTGGTTCCGATGCCCACATTGCCATTTCCTTTTACCCGCATATTCTCAGTAAAAGCATTGCTGTTGCCATAACCAAAGGCAATATCTGCTGATACATCGTTTGAATAAACCTGCAGCAAAGATGCCTGTATGCCAAAACCATAATGGTTACCACTGTTTCCCCACAGTGCAATTTTATTTCCTGTACCTGAAGCAAAGTTCAACGGGAAGCCGGGGTTTGGTTCACCAATGCCCACACGGCCATTTCCTTTGATGCGCATGTTCTCAGAGAAAGCGGTGCTGCTGCCATAACCAAAAGCGATGTCGTTGCTGTTATCCATGGTGTACACCTGCAGTAGAGAAGCCTGTATACCCAGTCCATAGTGATTGGCGCCATTGCCCCACAATGCAATCTTATTCCCGGTGGCAGAAGTAAAATTCAGCGGCACAGAAGGATTCAGTTCACCGATGCCGATATTGCCGTTCTGCAGAATGGTAAGGGCATTGCTTCTAGCGTTACCTGCTGTACCATTGCCCACCTGGAAGACACGGTTAAGGCTGTTAATGGAAGTAGAGCTGGCAGCATTCGTACTGTCATTAAATAAGCCCGCTACAAATCCTCCGTAGGATTTGGAGTTCAATAAATAACCCGCAGCGATCGAGTTGGTTCCGCTTACATTATTCAAATTTCCTAATGCCATTGCGTTTCCACCATTTACTGTATTATAATAGCCCCAGGCATTGCTATATAAACCATTCGTTGTATTTAGTGATCCGATCGAAGTTGAGTAATCCCCGCTTGCAACTGTTCCTAATCCCATGGCTATCGCTCCTTCTCCGCTGGCTGTTGCATGTTCCATTGCAATAGAAAAATCTCCGCTGGCAATACTTTGATCGCCCAGTGCAATTCCATAGTTGCCCGAGGCTGAACTGCGGTATCCGGTTGCCAATGAATAAGTACCCAAAGCAAAAGTATGTGAGCCTATAGAAAATGAACTGGCACCTCCGGCAACAGTGCTGTCGCCCAATGCCACGGACTGGTTTCCCTGGGTACGACAAGAATCTCCGAAACAAAAAGACTGGTGGCCGATGGCCGATGAACCATTTCCGCCGACAAAAGAAGATTGGCCGAGAGAAAAAGTACCATAGCCAATAGCAAAAGCATCGGTACCTGCCGCTTGTGTTGCCGTACCAAGTGAAATCCCCCGGTAACCGCTTGCAGTTCCTGTTCCCATTGAGATACTCTGATCTCCTGATGCAATAGCTAACGAGCCTAAAGCCATTGAGTAATTACCAGAGGCACGTACATTCCATCCGGCAGCAAAAGAAAATAACCCGATGTTTGAAGCGTCCCAATCAGCACCGGTAACACGGCCAGCCCTGAAAGCTATTTTTTCAGGTATCCACATCATTCGTGTTCCAGGGCCGCTGACGGGGGTAACGCCAATGGTACTGTCAAATAGTACAGACCCTCCCTTTACCTGCAACAGGCTTTGCGGGGCAGATACACCAATACCCACCTTTCCGGTATTGGCGCTGTATATATCATTGCTGTTCTTTCGCCATAATTTATTGCTGTCGGCAAATAACTCCAGCCAGTTATTCCCATTGTGGTAATAGAAATTATTGACTGTGCTGTCGAACACTATCAGGCCCTTTGCAGGCGTTGCAATTGCATTACGTTGCACTGTTGAAAGTCTTGGAATAAGTATTCCCTTGCTATTGCTTTTCACATCCAGCATGGCACTGCTGTGTGCATTACTTCCATCGGTGTTGATGCTGAATGACTGGGCCTGGATATTTACAGCAGCAAGGAATGCTGCAATGAACAGCACGGTTGTCTTCATGGTTTTTCTTTTAAAAATGCAAAAGAAAATGAAGAGGCCTTCTACCCAATTTTGTAGAGCCTTTATACCAGCCGCTGCCGGATGGCCTTGGCCACTGCTTCGCTGGCAGAGTTAACGTGGAGTTTTTCGTAAATGTTCTTGATATGGGTATGAACCGTACCGAAACCGATATCGAGTTGCGCTGCGATCATTTTATAACTGGATCCGTCTACCAGTAACTGCAGCACATCTTTTTCCCTGGCGGTAAGCTGAATGTATTCTGCCTTTGCCTGCTGCTGAAACGTATGCAGTATTTTTTTTGCGATAGAAGCTGTAAAGAAGGATCCGCCGGCTGCCACTTCTTTGATTGCCTGTATCACCCTGGCCGGTTCTGTGTTTTTTAAGATATAGCCCGAAGCACCGGCACAAAGGGAAGCAAATACTTTATCATCTGCATCAAACACCGTTTGCATCATCACCTGAACCTGCGGAAATTTTTCTTTGATGATCTGTACCGCCTCTATACCGTTGATGCCCGGCATCTGTATATCCATCAGCACCACATCGGGCATGGTTTGCTCCATCCGGGATACCAGCCTTGATGCATCGGGGAACACCGCTTTCAATTCGATCCCTTCTGTTGTTTGCAACAACAGGGCCAGGCTGTCACGCAAGGCCGGGTTGTCTTCAAAAACCACCACTCCTATCGGCTGATCATTGTTCATATATGTTTTAAAGTTCTGTTGGCAGCTGTATTTTCCATCTATCCAATTCAGGGGATGGGACAAACCAGTTCGATATGGGTTCCGCCGTTTGCTGATGAAATGATATTCAGTTTTCCGTTAAGCTCAGCCGCCCTCATCTTCATATTTCCCAGCCCATTGCCTGTTCGTGTACCTTCCACATCAAAACCTTTTCCGTTGTCATGCACCTTCATGGTAAACAGTTTGTGCTGCATGTTCATTGATATTTTAATGCTGCGGCATTCCGAATACTTCAGGGCATTGTTCACCGCCTCTTTAAAAACGAGGTAGATATTTTTTCTCGATTCTATGTCCAGTATCCTTTTCTCCATGCTGCTGTCGTGATCAAACTGCAACTGCACATTCTTCAACTGGCAAAGATCGGCCGCATAATTGTACATGCGTTTGAACAACGATCCGGCCGCATCATTCACGGGATTGATGGCCCAAACAATATCACTCATATTGCCCACCATGCTGCGGCTTGTTTCACCCATTTTTTCAAGTATCGATTCCGTTCCGGCCTTGTCATCTTTTAGTTTCTGCTTCACCGCCTCGCTGTAAAATGAAATACTGCTGAGGGTGGCACCGATATCATCGTGCAGGTCGGTAGCGATCCTTATTCTTATTTTTTCAACTGCCAGCGCCTGTTTCAACCGGTACCGGTAAAAAGTATAGAACAAGCCGGCCAGCATTAAAACCACGGCTGCCATAAACCACCAGGTAAGATAGAAAGGAGGAAGTACCTTAAATTTCACCGTTGCAAATTCATTACTCCATACATCGGAGGCGTTGGATGACCGTACCCCGAAAGTATAACTGCCCGGTGCCAGTGAAGTAAACACCTGCGTGGTTTGGTTACCTACCGGGTGCCAGTTGTTATCGAACCCTTTTAACTGCCATTCGTATTGATTCGCTTCGGCATTGTTGTAGGTAAGACTGATATAATTGAAGCGGATGCCCTGTTTATACTTTATTTCATACAGTGTATCGCTGCCGGGCAAATGACACACTGTTTTTTCATCAATGATAAGCTGGGTTACCCGGGGAGGCGGACTGTAGGTTTGTCTTTTTATATCGGCGGGATTAAAAAGAATGATGCCGCCATTGCAGCCAAGGGCAATTCGTCCGTCTGTTAATCTTTTAAGCACTGAAAAATTACCCGGCCACCCGTTCTGCTTATTGAACAGCAACGTACTTTTATCTGAAGGGTTGTATTTTACGAGGCCCGAAAGCGTGACCATCCACACATTACCGCCGTCATCAATTTCCATTTCATTTATCACCTGGTTCACCTGCGGCGGTAAGGGATGGGGAATAAGCTGCTTCAGATCCTCATCATACAAAAACAAACCATCCCCGCTTCCTATCCAGATACGATTGCCCCGTTGCTTAAGCTTTGTAACATTCTTAAACGGAAGACCGGAAACGCCCGGAACTGGCAGTTCAAAATCATTTTTTGCTTTGTTGTACACATAAAATTCATTGCCCCCTGCATAAATGGTTCCCTTACCTGTTTCAATAATGGTATTGATGTAATGACCCAGGCTGTTGAGTTTTGAAGAGTCGTGCAGGTATTTTGAAGTAGTGCCGGTAACCGGGTCTGTCTTTCTTATCCCATATCTTGTTGTACCGATCCACAAATTCCTATCCCGGTCATACAAAGCGCAAAGCATGTTGGCTACTGACCCGTTTGGCAGAGGTTCTGTTATGGTTTTTTTCAGCTGCAAGTTCTTATCATAAATATATAATCCCGTTTGGCTGGGAAGAAAGAAACCGTTACCCGTTTCATATAACCCATGTCTTTTTTTACCCAGGATATTGAGTGGCAGTTTGTAAAATTCATTTTGAGCAAGATCAAACCGCAATACATCATGCTCCACCACCAGATAAAGTTGATCATTCTTTTGTGCAATACTGGAAGGTGCCCAATCGGGCAGGTTCACCACTTTATCAAACCTATAAAATTGAAAATGCCGGCTGCCGGTATTTAACTGCGAAACGCCCATGGTTCCTCCTATCCATACCGTGCCTGCGGTACCTGTAAGTATGGCACTGTTCTCGTTCGAGCCAAGCGAATAAATATCCTGCGGATTGGAACTGTAACGGTTGTATTTTGTAAAGGAAGGATCATGCAGGTCTTTTTCAAGACAGGTAAATACCCCGGTGATACCGGCAAAATAGATAAGAGAGTCCTGCTGGGCAAAATCAAACACAACCGGGGAAGGCTGAAACTGCCCTTCGGCTTTATCCTGTGTCATGAATTTATTTTCGGCTTCATTAAATATGATAAAGCCCGAATTCCAGGTACCGCAAAGGACAGTGCCATCCCTGGTTTCAAACAAACGGGTACAGGCATTGAGGCTGCTTTCGTTCTTGTGTGTATCAGAAAACCGGTAGGCAACAGCCGAAAGATTCTTTTTATCAATAAGATAAACTCCGTAAGAAGAACCTGCCCAGATGCGGTTCTTACTATCCTGTAAAAAGCCACTTACAAATTTATTCTGCAGTCTGGTTGGCGGACGTAAGGGCACCGGCATGACATAAAATTTCCGTTCGCTTTGCCGGTACAAAAAAATATACCCGCTGCTGCTACCGATCCATATATCTCCATCCCGGTCGCAGAATGTTTTTACCTGCGAAAGATCGCCAATGATCTTCCTGCCTGCTTCTATTTTTGTATAAGATGAAAATGATCCGGCTCTGCTATCGTAAACCGCAATGCCCTTATCGGTTCCTACCCACAGTTTTTGTTGCCTGTCTTCGGTGATGCTGGTTATCTTGTTAGAGAGCAGACTGCTGCTGTCGCCGGGCTTATGAAACCATTTTTCAAAACGTACCCCGTCAAATCGGTTGAGTCCAAAATCGGTACCCACCCATAAAAATCCACGACTGTCTGTATACAGGCAGTTCACTGTTTCACTCGATAACCCTTCTTTGATACCATAGTGGGTAAAGCGTACCTGCTGTGCTGCCGAAAACCATGCATAAAAGCAGAGAAATGCTATGATGAGATATTTCTTCAACTACTTATTTTATTAATTCCGGCAGATCGTTTTAATACAATGGTCCTTTATATCTTCTTTTCGATCATCCATACATGTCCAAAAGGATCTTTTACATCTCCCTGCCGGTAACCATAATCGTAACTCTGTACCGGGCTAACCAATATTGCCCCGGCTTCCAGTGCCCGGTTAACCACCGCATCCACATCGGGAACAAACAGACCGATCAGCGTGGTGGTACCCTTGTATTTACCCGGGCTGAATTGTGCCGGGTTGGTGGTTACTTCATGCAGGTGAAAGAGGGCACCATTTATTGAGAGTTCAGATACATGAATACTGCCATCGTCGTTGGAAAAACGCCTGAGTTCAACTGCGCCAAAGGCCTTTTCATAAAAACTTATATCGGTAACCCCGTTTGGAATATAAAGCTGGGGAGCAAAAAAAGTGGTATTTGTTTCGTGCATGGCTGAATGAATTTAGGGATGAAGCGGTTACTTAAATATACAAAACTATGTAACAGCACGAAGGGACGATCCTTTTAAAACGAGATACTGAAACCCCATTTAAATGCCCAGTTATCGGCCGCCTTTGGCAGGGCATAATAACCATACCGATAAAACACGCCGCCCCCGATACCGATATACAGCAGGGATAAGATACTGCGGCGGTACAGATTTTTTACCATCAGCCCCGATTCAAACAGTCCTTTTTCAGGCACTTTAAAGGAAACGAATTTTTGTGCAGCGGCATTATCCAGGTTTCCGTAGCCGATATTCTGAACAAGGATGATCTCGGGCCTGAAAGAAATATTCTTTGGTTTGAACAACAGGTTACCGAAGTTATGTTCTATGAATAAGCCGGCCGTTCTTCCTGCAGCGAATTCATACAGGCCCACTGTTTGAAAACTGTTGGGTACATACAGCGTCAACCGTTTGCCGGTATTGGTGGCCTTTGTATTGAACAGGTACGAATAAGGTACTTCGCCCCATACCTGGCCTGCTTCTATCTGAAAAGAAGTTTGTCCGAGTTTCTTCAATTTAAAACTGTGGTTGAACTGGATGGCAACTTTGGTATAGTCAAGATCGCCGTTCAGCATATCTTTCAATCCCTTTGCTGCCTGCAGCAGCAATTGCGTGGTGGCTGCTTTGGTACGCACTTTCGAACGCCCCATCCTTGTAAAACTTTCTCCCCGGGTAAGCCGGAAGCCGATGCCTATTTCTGTGTTATGAAAACTACGGAAATTTTTTCCCGTATTAACATTATTGTATTCGTATTCATACCCGGCGGGGTTTCGGTTCTCATTCATCAACCAGATGTCTGATTGAATGGAAGGCCTGAGTTTGGTGCTGAAATTTATACGAAACTGCTCCACGCTGTCCATACGTGCCCGCTGAAAATTGCGCAGCGACTGGTTTGAAAAAACAGAACCATTACGCATAAAATAATCGGTGTTTCCCGGTTCGGTGATATCACGGATGTAATCCAACCGCAGGGTGGTGTTTGTACGCTGCTTAAAGTTGAATTGTATATTACCGCCGTATTTCCATGCTTTATCCCGGAGCCCATACCCGGCATAAACGCCTGCAGAGAACCACTTGCTGAATAAGGTATTTGTTTGCAGTCCGGCGCCGATGCGGAAACTCTCATATTTATTGATACCCGAGATGATATGCTTAAAAGGAATATCCACCTTACCCCAGGGAATGCCTTCAATGGCCAGTACCTGGAATGCCTTATTCACTTTTTCGATCGTATTCTTATACCTGGCCGGGAGCATTTCATAGGTTTCATAGGTGATCCTGCTTTTTTCATTCAATGTGTCGGTACGCATCAATGTCCAGGCCGAGTCGGTTTGTTTGCCCGCCCGGGGATGATACTCCAGCTGCACATCTGAAAAATCAGACTTCGCCAATGATTTTCCAATTTCCACATTGGTGATATAGCAACGGGAATCCCAGTACAGCAATACAGAATCTGTGCTGATATCTTTTTGTGAAAGCGTGGTATTCAGTTGCGAAGGGAACCATTTGCTGTTTACCCGTTCGTATTTCTGTTGCAGGCGGAAAGTGAATATCATGCCTTTTTCATTCGCAGGCGATGCAATGATATTTTCGATGGCATACCCGTCTGAATTAATGTAGATCAATCCCTTTAAACCCGTAAAATTCTTTCCGGCCCTTGGCTCAAAGCTGATGATGTATGTGGTATCGGTTTCATGAATGATGGTTTCTTTAAGCCGGAATTTATACATACTGATGCTGCCGTTGATCACCGGGCTTACATAGCTTTTGTTATTCATCACTAAATAGTCCTTATAAAAACCAAAGGGCTGAAAGTCGGAGGTGGTTACGCCAAAGGTTGCATTCTTTAACCCCGAGAATTTGGTGGCCAGCACAGTTTCTCTTGTTTGTCCCGGGTATTTAAAAATGCGTTCGGTATAAGATTCTGTGAGCAATAAATAATTTTCCCGGAACCGTTTGGCCAGTATGTTGCCCAGTTTATTGCCGGAAGTGTCTTTTGCTTTTTCGGCCAGCACATCCATTTGATCAAGGGGTTGCTTCTGATCTTTCCGCCGGCTGCTGTCGCCCCGATTCCTGTTCCAGAAACGGTTTCCGGCCGCCAGAGCGGCAATGGTATATGCATTGTATTTAAAGGAAGACTGCTGCTCCGGATCGTTTTGTTTTTTATTTCGCTGCAGTAATCTGATGATGCGGTGCGCCGGGTTCTCATTGCTTGAAATGACCACGGTCTCCAGTTCTCCCGGAATACGTTCGATAAATATGGAAACTGTTCTAACTTCTTGCCCCGCTTTATATTCCCGGGCCTTATAACCGATATAGCTTATAATAAGTGTTGCATTGGCGGGTAAATTATTAAAGGAAAACTGCCCGTCGATATCCGTCACCGTTCCGGTATTGGTTCCCTTGATCGTAACACTTACAAAGGCAAGGGGCGCTTTTGAAACAGCATCATAAATGATCCCGGAGAATTTACCCGGCTGGCTATAAGATAAAAAGGGAAGCCACAGTATGAATAAGAAAAAGAAAAGCTTCCGCTGCATTGTATATAATTAACAGGCCTGGAATTAATACTATAAAAATACGGGATTTGGAAGAGGATGGATTTATTTGTACCAGCTTACTGCAGTTGCAGGCAGGCAGGTCTTCCTGTACTGTCATCTGTTAAACAAAAAGGTCTCCAACAGTAAGTGGGAGACCTTTTTACAGATCCGGCAAAGTGGTTCGGTCATTGTTTTATCTGTTTCAATTCCTGCCACTTTACATTATTCATATTCTTATCCAGGTTTGGGTTATAATCATGAAGCTGGGTACTGATATATTCACCATTCCTGTTCATCCAATACTGGTTAGCACCCGCCTCCACTTTATACTTCTGCCCCGTTTCGGTATTCTGTACATTAGTACGTTCGTAGATCCCGTCAATGATCTGCTCCTGTTGTTTATCGCTTGCAGCATTCCGCTCCCTCCACCCGCTCATGATGGCATCATTGATCGCATTGCTTTTATTTACAAAGGCACGCTGGCTTGCTTCAAAATTCGCCTGGTTCTGGGCCATCCGCCTGTTATGATCAGCCCAGCTTTGACCTACCCGTTGGGCTTCCTGCTGGTTATATACCATAATGGGTTCCAGGTTATACCGCATGTTTGACAGGCCAAAAATGTATTGCTTTTTTGCTGTTTCAAAGTGGGCCGCATCTGCTTCCAGGCCCGATACCATGTAGTACCAGTTCTGCATAGCCTCGCTCGTACTTACATTCAGGTGTACCAGTAGAAAATAAGGAGCGCCCTCTTTCGATTTCCAATCGATGCCTATCGCCATCACATCAGAACGGCTTGGCATCGCTTTATATAACTGGTCGCTGTACCATTTGTCCATTTTTGAAATTTCCGGTATCTCGTAATACCGTACGAGTTGCAGACCACGGCTGTTGCCCCAGGGAACAAAATCCTCCTGTACCAGCTGATCAACACCCGGCATGCCCCGCATTTGCTGCCCGGTACTTAAATAAGACTGCTGCAATGCAGGGTTGTAGTTTATCATATAGCTCTGGAGGGGAAAATCGGTCACTTTAATTCCATTGGGCCCCGCAATGGAGGCACCTCCTTTGCTGCTGCCGAATACACCTATTTTCCATGATGAAGGAAAAGGAATGATGGCTGCTACCATTCCATTGGGGTCACGCAGTTCATTCATCACCAGCTTTTCCCAGAAGCCATCGGGCCCTGTTTGCTGTTCATTCTCAGACAACTGTTTGTCAGCCGTGCTGCCTGTTTTATTTTCAGATTCTTTAGCATTCGTTCCGTTACTGCAGGCGGCTATGATAAGCGCAAGTGTAATAAACAGGTATATTCCACGCATTGTATAAAGTTTTGGTTTAAAAAAAATTAAACGGGGAAGTTAAAGTAACAATAACAACCGTGCAATAATCCGAATGGATTATTACGGCCGAACCAATTAACAATGTTATTTTACCCCTATCCATTTTATACAAACCGGTTTGCCTGCCTGTATTCGTTTTTTTGTATCTGTAAGCAGGCCGGTCTCTTTATCCCGTTTAAAGATCACGATCTCATCGGAATGCTGGTTACCCACCAATAAAAAATTACCTGATGGATCGAAATTAAAATTGCGGGGCGTTTTGCCAAGAGTTGACTGGTGCGCTGCAAGAAGCAGTTTGCCTGTCTTTTGGTTGATCTTAAATATGGCAATGCTGTTTGCATCGGCCCGGTTAGAAGCGTATAAAAATCTTCCATCGGGCGAAACATGTATATCGGCGCTGGCGGCATTGCTGGTATCGCCCACAGGCATACTGCTGATGCGTTGTTTGTTTTTGAGATTGCCGTTCTTATGATCAAACACAACAACGGTGCCGCTCATTTCTTCTATCAAATAGGCAAATTTACCGGAAGGATGAAAACAGAAATGCCGGGGACCTGCCCCACCGGCTGAACGGGCAAAGGGCTGCAGCGCTGTGCTGAGTTTACCGGTAACGTCATCAAAGGAATAGATCATCACTTTATCAATACCCAGGTCGGGTACAAAAAGGAAACGGTTATCCTTTGAAAAAACGGTGCAATGAACATGGGGTTTGCTTTGCCTTTCTTTATTCACGCCCGAACCTTCGTGCTGAATGATGGTACCGGCAACACCCAGGCTTCCATCTGCCTGCACCGGAAGTATGGCTACGCTGCCGCTGCTGTAATTACCTGCGGCCACCCACTTACCCGTTTTATCCACGCTTACATAACAGGGATGATCTCCCCCCGAAGGCTGTTGGTTGATATAGGTAAGAACGCCCGTTTGCTTATTGAAAGAGAAAGCGGCTATTTCTCCACCCTTGCCTTTATTGGCTGCATTTTCCTGAACGGCGTATACAAACCGTTCATCGGGCGATACCGCTACAAAAGAAGGATTGGAAATTTTTACATGACTTACTTCTTTATAAGACCCGTCGCTGCTGTTGAACAGGTATACATAAATGCCTTCGCTTTTGCCCGTGGTATAACTCCCGGTAATAAGATAGTGCTGATCCTGCGCTGCTGTGATAAAAACAAAAAACAATACCAGCGCTGTTAAATAAATGCGGTGCTTCATACACCTAATATACAACAGCTTTGCAGGATCGTATCAATCCGGTGAAAGCAGGTGGTGTCTCGGTTTGAAAATACTGTCAGCCTGAGTTTGTCGAAGGCGATTAAATGAACGGTCAATAATACGGCTTCTACAAGCTCAGCCTGGCAACATGTTTAAAAATTTTCAAACTGAGACACTAGCTGAAAGTAAAGGAAAATAGCTCTATTGGTATTGAATATAGACCGGCCTCGGAGTCAGTTTCAATAATTCGCCGGGGGTAAATATCTCTGCAGTGCCGGCATTATCGTTCTTATAAAATAATTTGAACCCGGTGAACTGCACGGGCTCTTTATATATATACTGCCGGTACGTATCCTGTTTTAATACCTTGGCGCCAAAGCCGTCCATATCCATCACCACCTGCACTTCGGGAACCTTTTTTATCTTATCGTAACCTGTTACCATGCCTTTTGTAAAACGATGTACCACCAATACTTTGGGACTGAGTTTATTCTTACGTACGACCCCTGCCAGGAAATCGATGGCATCATTGATATCGTCGGACGAGAACGTACCGATCTTTGAACCGGGCCTTTCGCCATTCTTCATGGAGAATTCCGGGTCGATGCCGAAATGAACATTGGGCATCTGTAAATATTTTTCAAACAAAGGAATTTCTGTTTTCACCGTGCTATGACCTACCTGTATATCTATAAATACCAGGGCATTGATCTGTTTGGCCCAGTTCACAATGCTGTCTATCTGGTGAAAGGGCATACGCAAACGGTATTTGCCATCCCTGCCGGGAGCACCTTGTGCAGTGATAGCTATATAATGTAAGGCGGGTATTGTTTTTGACGAAGGATCTGCTGCCTGCCAGGCATCCACTTCCTGTTGCAGTTTTTTGAACATGGAGTCTTTCGGTATCTCTCCTAAAATCCCCATCCGTTTTGAATACAGGTTGCCGTAAAAGGCAATGACCCGGTTATTAGGAAAGATGGCTCCGGGTAACGGATAAGCAGCTTTTACCGGCCATTTACCCGAAGGATCATTATTACTCATCTCCAGCATTCTTTTATTGTAGTCGGCTGTATCAATGGCAATGGCTGCTGTTGTAATATCGGAAGAGGATACTTGTGCCGTTGTTTCTTTTGTTGTATCGGTATGGTTTTCCGGTACGGTCACACTGATGATATTGGCATTATTTACCCCGCCGCAATTGACCGAACTGAGATATATAAGAGAGAGCAGTAAATACAGGAGGGGTAAAAAATATGATCTTTTCATAGTTGCGTATTGGATATTGTTTCTGTCATTTACAAATACTATACCCTAAAACTGAAAAACAGCCGCTTTTCTTATACATAGAAGGGTAAATTTTAGGATTGTTTTCCACAAAAGTATTTATCATTCCGTTACTATTCGGAAAAACACGAACTGAATGGGTATTACTACGGGCTGTATGGCCCTGTAATCATACCCGCTTCAGCCAGCCCGTGATACTCATCCGGCTCCGGTTTGCCTTCAACACTTCATGCTCCGTCCGGTCGCTTTTAAAAAGAACCGCCGTTTTAGATCGTGGCAGAATATGCTGAACCGTATCGTTCTCATAAACCTGCAGTTGGCCGCCGTCTTCCTCCAGCCAGTTTTCATTTAAATACGTAATAAGCGAATACTTCCGGTTGTCGTCATTTTTAAACTGGTCTTTATGCCGTTTATAAAAACTCCCCTGCTCATATACGGCATAATGAAACTCATAGGCATTGATGCCCGCATAACAGGTGCGGTTAAGGTGATCTATAAAATCCTCTGCCTGATGCAGGAATTCATTTTCAAATGCATTGCCGTGCTTTTTATCCAGCCAGTATATCTTATCGCTTCTCATTTTCTGATCCATATCCTTCACGGTCTCATTGCCAATGCCCGCTGCTGTCATCAGTCCGTCGTGCTGCAGTTGCATGATATTTTGCTGCAGCCCTGCCGACAAGGCGGCTGATAAAAATCCCGGTGCAATACCCACTTTGTTGGTAAGGTAGCTGTCGATGAGCAGGTCAAATTGTTCATGCATGATACTGGTTGAGCAGGGTAAGATAGTTCTTTAAAGAACGGCAGGTATTTATTTAATTATGGGTTGCCCGGCCGGCACCTTACATTTTTTATATGGATTATTCAATATCTGTTGCACAAAGTGTAATTTTGCGCCAATACTAACCCCCACATTATGTCCAAACTATCTTATCACAAAACGATGGTGAAAAGCATCTTTTTGCTGTCGCTGCTTTTTCTTAAGATCGCCACTGCAAATGCCCAGGCCAATTTCGGCGTCGTGGCCGGATATGGAAAATCGACACTGAGTAAGATACAGGGCTCCATCGAACCTTTTAACAGGTACTCATATAAAGCCAATTTCTGGGGCGGACTTAAAGCCCGCTTTCCCCTTGGTGAAAATGGATTCAGTCTGACCACTTCCGCCATTTATAATAAAAAAGGCTACGATTATAAATTACAGAATTCGGTAGGCGCGGTTAATACAGTAAAGGATTCCTCTTTTTTACAGAACCTGAATTACGTTGACGTTAACCTTCACCTCATCAAAAAATTCTCTTTTGATGACCATACCGGTATTTTTATCGGCGTGGGGCCGGTGCTGAATGTACTCGTATCCGGGAAAGAAGAGGTATCGATGAGTTATTT
>DAOLIP010000064.1:0-894 GCA_035328475.1 Ferruginibacter sp. | reverse complement strand
CCTGCCACTAAAACAACCAATACCAAATTAAAAACAGGCAGTTCGCCCGGCACCTATAAAAGGTTGTTTCCCGGTATAAGCCTCGTTGCAGGGTTTGAGTACCGGAGATTCTCGCTGGGAGTGAATTATAATATCCCGCTGGATTATTATTACATTGACGCACAGAAAAAATTACAGCATAGTATAAAAACCTTCGGTGTAAGCCTCGGCTATGCCATCTTCACCGGTAAGCCGCAGGAAAGAGAGAAAAAAGAAAAGAAAGAGAAGGGTGAGAAAACGATCACAAAGGTTGAACCGGTGAAAATAGATTCGCTCGCCGATACTGATGGCGACGGCATAAGAGACATTGCCGATAAATGCCCCGGCCATAAAGGCACGGCTAAGTATGGCGGCTGCCCTGTACCCGACAGTGATGGCGACGGTGTGAATGATGACGCAGATAAGTGCCCGTTTGTGGAAGGCCCTGTTACCAATAACGGATGCCCCGAATTTAAAGAACCTGTTGTACCTGTTTCGAAAGACACACTGCGCTTTACCATTTATTTTGAACAGGCAAAATCAGAATTGAAAACGAATGGCTTTAACACGCTGACCGAAGTGGTACGGTTAATGAAGGCAAACCCCAAACTGGTTGCCCAGTTCAACGGGCATACCGATACCCACGGAAGCGTGGAAGCCAACAGCATCCGGGCATTCAGCCGGGCTTCGGTTTGCGCCGATTATGTAGCCAGCTTCTTCATCAACCGAAGCCGGTTGATCATAGCTGCCTACTCAAACAGGGCGCCGGCAGCCGACCTGAATATTCCATCAATGCAATGGAAGAACAGGCGGGTGGAGATAATGCTGTATGAGAAGTAGAATTAATGAAGAATTAAAAATGAAGAATTAAAAATG
>DAOLIP010000063.1:0-22234 GCA_035328475.1 Ferruginibacter sp. | reverse complement strand
AATTCTTAATTCTTAATTCTTAATTCTTAATTCTTAATTCTTAATTCTTAATGTCCTTATATTCCAAACGCGGCGTCTCGGCCCAGAAAGAAGAAGTACATGCTGCCGTTAAGAACCTTGACCAGGGGCTGTTTCCAAATGCATTTTGCAAGGTTTATCCCGATCACCTGGGCGGTGATGATTCGTTTGTGAACATCATGCATGCCGACGGAGCCGGAACCAAAAGCATACTGGCTTATTTATACTGGAAAGAGACCGGCGATATCTCTGTATGGAAAGGCATTGCACAGGATGCGGTGGTAATGAACCTGGATGACCTGCTTTGTGTGGGTATTTACGATAACATTGTTTTCAATTCAACCATCGACCGGAATAAGAACCTGGTACCCGGGGAAGTGCTGCTACAGGTTATCAGCGGCACGCAGGAATTGTTCGACCGGTTAAAGTCATTTGGCGTTAATATTCATTACCTCGGTGGCGAAACAGCCGATGTGGGCGATGTGGTTCGTACGGTTGCGGTAAACGGAACCATGACCTGCCGCTGGCCAAAGAATAAGATCATCAGTAATGATAAGATAAAACCCGGCGATGTGATCGTTGGTTTTGCCAGTTATGGCCAGGCTACTTACGAATCGGCTTATAACAGCGGAATCGGCAGCAACGGGCTTACCAGTGCCCGGCACGATGTGCTGAGTAAATTTTATGCAGAGCATTTTAAAGAGAGCTACGATAACGGGCTGGCAGAAGATGTTGTTTACATCGGTAAGAGCAAACTGGCTGATCCGGGATCCGGGATCCGGGATCTTTCCATCGGCCAGCTCATTCTTTCTCCTACCAGAACCTATGCCCCGGTATTAAAACAATTACTCGAGGATCATTTCGAAAAAATTCATGGACTCATTCATTGCAGCGGGGGCGGACAAACCAAGTGCATGAAATACCTCCCGGGTAATTTCAGAATCATCAAAGACAATCTTTTTAAAGCGCCGGAGATATTCAACATCATTCAGCAGAACAGCGGCAGTAATAACAAAGAGATGTATGAAGTGTTTAACATGGGGTGCCGCCTCGAAATTTATTGTGATTCGGCTGATGCAGGTATCATGATAGATGCAGCAAGATCATTTGGCATAGATGCACAGGTTATCGGCAGGGTAGAAGCAGCTGATAAAAAAGAGTTGCTGCTAAAAATAAATGACGAAGATATCTGGTACCGGTAAAAAGAGATGACAGTTTAAGAAAACTGTCATCTCAGAAACTACCTAGTCTTCATGGCTTTACTTCTATTTGATCACAAATGTGATGGGTTGTTTTTTAAATGCATTTACATTTTTCCCGTTTTGAATGGCTGGTAACCACTTAGGCCCGTTCTCAATGATCTCAATACAATGCCGGGCAGTTTTGGTGCCTTTGTAATTTTCTGTAACCACATTGGAAATGCTTCCGTCAGCATGTACAATAAAGCTAACAATCACTGTGTACTTACCGGCTTTCCAGCCTTCTTCAACCGCAATGGAGGGTTTCAGGTTATTTATAAGATATACTCTCCATGCATCTTCCCCGCCGGCAAACTGCGGGTTTACTTCCACTTTTGTAAAGACCAGGTTACCGGCTTGTCCCTGTGCTTCTGTTTCAGCCAGTTGCTTCCGGTATTCTTCTGCTTTATCCTGGGATAACAATGTGCCTTCAACATATCGCTCGTTAGCGGTTGCGGTTGCATTTTTTTGAAACAAATACTGCTGCTTTAATTTTTGTATTTCCAGTTCCTGTAATTTTCTGCCTGCAACAGACAGCTCATTATTTGCCCGGGCAGCTTTTACCAGTACTTCTCTTTCTGCATAATCGGTTCTCGCCAGTTCCAGCTGTTGTTTGTCTTTTGCTAAATTCAGTTCCTGTAACCTTCTTCCTTCCACCATTTTTGCGTTACCGGCACTAAGCGTTTTCTGTAAAAGCAGTTCTTTCCTGGCATAATCCAGTTTTATCAGCAGGGCGCTATCGTACATCAGCCTTTCCCTCTGATCTGCTGAAATATTGATAACAGTAGGATCGGCTATTTTTTTTACTTTGAATGTAAACGGGCCCGGCAATTTTGTTCCGTCACTTTTTGAAATAGCCAGTTCAACTTCTCCTTCATGGGTAACCTGCACCAGGTAATTGCCATTGGTTCCGGATATTTTTCCTTCAGAAACAGTAACTACAAGTTCTTCAGGGTTTACATTCTGTGCTTTTACTGTTACCGGGTTATTGATACCGATATAAAAGACGTTTTTCTTATCTGCATCTGCCGATCCGGTTGTTATGATCACCCCGTTCGCATACGTCATTTCGCAAGCACCATCTTCTCCATCAGTGCCATACTTGGCGATGGCATCCGCTTTTTTCAGCCACTTTACCGTGACCGATTCTGCATACAGCTGGTTAAACTCTCCGTCATTTGCCTTGCCTTTTCCTATGACTTTACCATTAACCACCAGCAATGCTTTTTCCGGATCTATGGCTTCCCCAGCCCTGATCTTCTCATTGAATTTTTTTGTTTTGATGAGAATAACGCCATTCTTTGCTTTATCACCATACTTCATAACTGCAGCTTTGTCTTTCACTACGTCAATGGTAGAAATATCATTTGGATTAAGCCTGTTAAGAATTGTACTGTCAACCTCGCAGCCATCTAAAATGCAAACCGGTTTTTGACTGTTTGCGTTGCTGCTTTCCTGGCTCTTGCCTGGTATCGTATCTGCCGTACTTTTAAATACATCCACTGTTTCAAATAAACTGTCGATCAATGCAACGGTGTTTGTACCTGGTTTTACGGTAAGGCCGGGAGCCAGGCTGAATGTTGTGTGTATATCTCCCATATCGGCATCGTTGGATCTTGCCTTTAAACTAAAGGCTGCAAAGATCAGGATGGCTAAAGGAAGCGCCATGATGCGGGCAAAATAATTAACCCGGGGGTTCTTGTTTTTTGTAAGCATAAGCAACCGGCGTTTGATAGGTGAGTAGAAGAAATTATTGGTTAACTCAAACTGGTGATGCGGATAGGCGGCCTGTAATATCATAGCGGCAAAATCTGCTGTATCGCTGTCGCTTACCGCTTTTCTGTCGGCGATGAATTCGTGGATCATGTTCAGTTCTTTCCGGTACAGCCAGAAGAAGGGATTGCACCAGCCAAAAACAAGGATGGTATTTACAAACAGTTTGTCGTAGGTATGCTTTTCCTGTATGTGGGCTACTTCGTGCCGGAATATCTGGCGGCCTGTATTGGTATCAATATCAATATTGCTGTTCCAGAAAATGAATTTCAAAAAAGAAAAGGGTGTACTGCTGTTATTGGTATTTACAAACGAGACTTCATCGATGAGTTGAACCGGGTGACGTTTCAGCAACGTCCATATCAGGAACAGGGTGCGCAGCATTACCATAAAGAAGATGGTGGTTACCAGCCAGTATACAATTGAATAGATATCCTGCATGCTCCAGTTACTGGTTTGTGCAGTTACCACGATATTACTCATGTATTCGTCTCCCGCAGAAACGGCCTGCAGTACCCGGATCACCTGGCCGGATTGTGCATCCTGTTGCCAGAAATCGATCTTAAGCAGGGGCAACAGCAGTGAAAGCAACAGCGCTGCCAATAAATAAAACCGGTTGTACTGGTGAAATATCTTGTTGCGCAGGAACAACCAGTAATAGCCCAGTAAAATACCTGAGCAGATCATTACTTTTAGCATGTACCAGAAAAAAGGCAGCATAGCAGGAGGTTTTTATTATTTAAATAGTGTTATTCGTTAATAGTTATCCGGAAAAAGCACGGTTTGCTCTGTCAGACCATACACCAATAACAAATAACAATTAACGTTTCTTCAATTGCTTTAACAGCATCTCCAGGTCATCGATACTCAGGTTATTCTCTTTTATCATAAAGGATACCGCATTGCTGAAAGAGCCTTCAAAGTATCCCTTTACCAGGCTCTTCATGGTTGATTTGCTGTACGCATCTTTACTCACCAGGGGATAGTACTGGTGCATTCTTCCAAAAACCGTAACGCCTACAAATTCCTTTTCAACCAAAATTTTCAAAATGGTGGCAACGGTATTGTTATGTGGTTTGGGTGCAGGAAGTTCGTCAATGATCTCCCGCAAAAATGCTTTATCAAGTTTCCAGATCACCTGCATGATCTGTTCTTCGGCTTTGGTTAAAATTTTCATTTCAAAACTGTTTTTTGATTTGCTGGTATAAACATAAAACTAATATTTTAGTTTTACAACTATTTTTTTAGTTGTTCACAGTTTTTAACAAATGGTGAAGAAATTAATTGTTGGCACTGAAGGGGTAAAAGCTAAATTTGCATGAATCGTATAAGCTATAAAACGCCAAATTCAAAACCATCCATGTCGCAATCGATCGTAGAATTAAAACACGTGAATATTTACCAGAGTAACAGCCTTATTTTAAGTGACGTAAATATTTCTGTAGAGAAGGGTGAGTTTGTGTACCTGGTAGGTAAAACAGGAACCGGTAAAAGCAGCCTGCTGAAAACCATGTATGGTGATCTGCAATTGACAGAAGGAGAGGGATGGGTAGTTGGTCACGACCTGCGCAAGCTTACCTGGAAAACGGTGCCCTTCCTGCGCCGTAACCTGGGCGTGGTTTTCCAGGATTTTCAATTGCTTACCGACCGGAATGTAAACGAGAACATGAAGTTTGTATTGAAAGCCACCGGCTGGAAAGATGAAAAACTGATGGATGAAAAGATCGCTGATGTACTGGAAAAAGTGGGCCTGAAGACCAAGGGTTTTAAAATGCCTTTTGAATTGAGTGGTGGTGAACAACAGCGTATGGACATTGCCCGGGCATTACTTAATTCTCCCCGGCTTATTTTAGCCGATGAGCCAACGGGGAACCTGGATCCGGAGACCAGTGATGAGATCATGCAGTTGCTTTTTCATATCTGCCGTGATTACAACACCACCATCATCATGGCTACGCATGATTACCTGGTGATCAAAAAATTTCCGGCCCGAACCATTAAAACAGAGATGGGAAAAGTGTGGGACAATGCTACCATAGAAATGTCATAAGCCGTTTTGCATTGGCTTCGCTGTTATATTTCGATTGCAGCAATCCCTGCCGTTTTTGTGCTTCCTGCTCTGTAAAAACAGCTTCGTACAGTGCTTTTATCTTTTGCTGAAATGCTTCGGCGCTTTCTGCAACATGACAATAAGACTCCAATCCCGTACCTGCCACAGAGGCCTTATTCACCAGGCAATACCTTCCGTTAAACAAGGCATTCAGCAACTTTAATTTTATGCCGGTATTGTTCAAAGAAGGGATCACATGTACATGCGCCTTGCTGATCATGTCCTGCATTTCCTTATCGGATGGATCAGCCACCAGGCAGGTGTTCGCATTGCTGTGTGCCAGTTGCTGAAGCCTTTCAGAAGGGCCCTTGCCTGCAATTACAAACGGAACAGACAATTTGCTGAATACGTTCTTCAGTAACCAGATCGCCGCTTCTTCATTTTCATTTACAGACAAATTACCATGGTACAGGCAAAAACAACCCTTGCCTTCTTTTCCGGCCGACAGGGTATAAGGTAAAAAAACGGGCAGGTATAGTACATCGCTGGCTGAAAAACGATCCTTGTACAGATCTGCATCCTGTTGGCTTACGGCTAAAAATGTTGCCTTGCCTGCGATGCTTTGTTCATATTTTTTCAGCAGCCTGCTTTCGTTCAGGAAATATATTTTTTTAAAAAGACCTGTTTCCTGTATCGCCAATTGCCGGTAGTAAACAAATTCGGCGTTGTGCAGCCGCACAATGACTCTTCTGTTTGTTAATTGCCCGCTGTACAGGTAGTAGGTACAATGAATACCTTCCAGTAAAACAGGATGCTCGTCCTTTCCAAGGTTAGCAAGCAGCTCATCATTTTTTCGGCTGTTGACTATAAACGGCAAGTTGAATGAAAAACGGCTGATATCTTTTTTACGTTGATAATAATTAACACTCACGCAATACCTGTTCAGTTCGTCCTGGGGTGGCCGGCCCTGTGTAAAACAGTGCAGGTGTATGTTTACACCCTGGGCATGCAATGCTTTCAATTTATAAAAAAGATCAACCACGCCGCCGTAATCGGCGGGCCAGGGAACATCGTGGGTCACAATATGAAGGTGTTTGTCGGTCAACTTAGTTCTTTATAAAAGCGGATGAGTTTCTTTTCTTCCTGCTGCCAGTTCAATATTTCCTTTGCCCGTAAACAATTTTGCTGCAATCGTTCATATAGTGGTTTGTCGGTAAGCAACCGGTTGATCGCATTTGAAATATTGGTTTCTTCCAGGCTGTCAACTAATACCGCAATCTCAAATTCATCATTTATCTTTTTATACTCCGGGAAATTCATCGTTACCTGTGGCAGACCATTCTGAATATAATCAAAGAATTTGTTGGCCAGTGAATAGTATTGATTTAAGCCGTTATTTTCCACCAGGTTCAATCCAATATATGCCTGCCTTGCGATCGCATCCAGTTCTTCCGGTAATACTTTTCCTCTCAAGAACACTTTATCCTGCAGATTGTTTTGAACGATCAGCTTTTTTGTCTGCTCCATAAAATTCCCATCGCCATATATTTCCAGCCGTGCATCAATGTTTTTCATCGCCGGTACCAGGAACTCAAGTCCCCTTGCCTCATTCACTGCTCCCTGGTAAAGGATGATCTTATTGTTTTGCTGATTGCCCGGAAGTAAAGGTTTAAGAATCGGAACATTTCGTACAAGGTCATATTCTACCCCATACAGGCTTTTGAATTCTGCAACGATGCTTTGGCTTACGGTATACCCATTTTTGAATTTTGGAACGAATTTTTTCTCGATCCATTTCCAGACTTTATGTATTCCCGGCCGGCTGATCACTTCTTTTTGCTGTGAAAAATACTCATGCGCATCGTAAACCCTTTTTGTGTTCTTCAATTTGCTTACCAGCCATACGGGCAATATGGTATCCAGGTCGATACAGCAAAGAGCATCTGCTTTTTGAAAAAGAAGGTAAAAGAACAGGCGTATGTTATATTCGGCATAAAACCCCGGACCGGTATTAAAGAAACAGGGGAAGCGCTTTTGCCGGTAGGGCCGCCGGGCGAGCGGGGCAGAGGCCGGTCTTTTGACACCAACCAGTTCAACCATATACCCGGCCTCAGCCAATGTGCTGCAGATCCGTATCATGCGCTGGTCATGATTCAGGTCGTTGGTTACCGCAAATATTATTTTTTTCAAATCACCCTTTTTTTGGGACCGAAGGCTTGCTGATAAAGAACCCCGGGCATTATTAAAACCCGCAAAATCACCTCAAAACCCAGTAACGCCGGGCAGGGGCTTTGCATTGGCAATATTCAAAAAAAATCCTCATTCTTCCGCCTGGAAACCAATATTTCTACGTACTTTTGCCGCGATAAAAAAAAGAAATATAACAAAGACGTTATTAAAAAAACAAAGATGCCTTATTTAACAATCGAAAAAAAAGCAGACATTTTCACCACTTTTGGTGCAAAAGCCAGCAACACAGGCTCTATCGAAGGCCAGATCGCCTTACTGACAGAGCGCATCAACCACATTTCCGACCACCTGAAGTCTAACAAAAAAGACTTCTCCTCGCAAAGGGGTTTAATGAAGATGGTAGGCCAGCGCAAGCGTTTACTCACTTATCTCAGCAAGCACGACCTTACCGGTTACAGGGCTTTGATCGAGAAATTAGGTCTGCGTAAATAAACTATTCCAACTATGTAATACGAATGATTCCCAACTACGATTAAGCCGGTTGGGAATTCTTCTTTTTAAACAAGGTTTGCTTTTGCCTGTTCATTCCGCTTTTGAGTAGTTAGTACGGCCCGGAGTAAACCATAAACTACAAAATTTTATATGTCATTTTTAAAACCTCAATCAGTAACATTTGATATAGGTGGCGGCCGTATGGTTACCATCGAAACAGGTAAACTGGCCCGCCAGGCCGATGGTTCTGTAACTGTTCGCCAGGGAAATTGCATTTTACTCGCAACTGTTGTTGCCAACAAGGAACCAAAAGAAGGTCAGAACTTCTTTCCTTTATCGGTAGATTACCAGGAAAAATTTGCTTCAGCCGGGCGTGTACCGGGCTCCTTCTTTAAAAGAGAAGCAAGGTTGAATGATTACGAAATTCTTACCAGCCGGCTTATCGACAGGGCTTTAAGGCCTTTGTTCCCGGAAGATTACCTGTGTGATGTACAGGTACTGGTATCCCTCATTTCTTCGGATGATGAAGTAATGCCCGACTCACTGGCCTGCCTCGCTGCTTCTGCTGCACTGGCTGTTTCCGATATTCCCATCCAGGAAATTATCTCTGAAGTACGCATCGGGCGTGTTAACGGCGAAGTGATCATTAACCCTACCCGTTCGCAACTGGCTGTTTCCGATTATGAATTCATCATTGCAGCCACCAGTAAAAATATCATGATGGTGGAAGGTGAGGGTAAAGAATGCCAGGAAGAAGACCTTGTTAATGCATTGGAGATCGCTCACGATGCCATTCGCATACAGGTTAAGGCACAGGAAGAATTAAGAGCGCTGATCGGGATCTCTGCAAAGCGTGAATATACTAAGCCATACCGCAATGAAGAGCTGAACGCAAAGATCACTGCTTTTGCAAAAGATAAAATGCACGCCATTTCTGCGGCTGCTTCGGCCAAGCATGAAAGAGCTGCTGCTTTTGATGCATTGAAAGATGAGGTGAAGACCTTTTTGGGTGAAGAACTTCCGGATGAAGATAAAGCCCTGGTAGGACACTACTTTGGCGAATTACAATATTATGTGGTAAGAGATATGATCCTGAATGAAAGAAAGCGTCTTGACGGAAGAGGCACCGAAGATATCCGCCAACTGGCAATGGAAACAGATATACTGCCAACACCGCACGGATCTGCGTTATTTACAAGAGGTGAAACACAGTCGCTTACAACGGTTACTTTAGGAACTCCTTTAGATGAATTACTGGTAGAAAGTGCTCATAAATCAGACTACACCAAATTCATCCTTCATTATAATTTTCCGCCATTTTCAACCGGTGAGGTTAAGATGATGAGGGGCGTTGGTCGTCGGGAGGTTGGTCATGGTAACCTGGCCATGCGTTCCTTAAAACAAATGATGCCCGGCAGCGATTACCCGTATACCGTAAGGGTAGTAAGTGATATCCTGGAAAGTAACGGGTCTTCTTCAATGGCTACTGTTTGTGCCGGTTCACTGGCACTGATGGATGCTGGTGTTCCTTTGAAGAAACACGTGAGTGGCGTTGCTATGGGGCTTATTAAAAAAGACAATGATTTTGCTATTTTAACCGACATCCTGGGCGATGAAGATCACCTGGGTGATATGGACTTTAAGGTTACCGGAACCCGTGAAGGTATCTGCGGAGTTCAGATGGATATAAAAGTGGATGGCTTAAGCATGGATGTTATGCGCCAGGCTTTGGCACAGGCCAAGAAAGGACGGATGCACATCCTTGATGCAATGTATGCATGTACAGAAGCACCGCGGGCTGATGTTAAGCCGCATGCTCCAAGAATGGTGAAGATCATCATTGATAAAGAATACATTGGTGCGGTGATCGGGCCAGGTGGTAAAGTGATACAGGAAATTCAGCGGGAGACCGGTACCACCATCAATATTGAAGAAGTAGATAACCACGGTGAAGTAAGTATCTTCTCTAAAGAAAAAGAAGGATTGGACAAAGCATTGGCATGGGTTAATGGACTGGTTGCTGTGCCTGTGGTAGGAGATACCTATGAAGGAACGGTAAAGAGCATCAAAGAATTCGGTGCCTTTGTGGAATTCCTGCCTAAGAAAGAAGGTTTATTACACATCAGTGAAATAAGCTGGAAACGCCTGGAAAGCATGGATGGTATCTTTAAAGAAGGCGATAAAGTGAAGGTTAAATTGCTTGACATCGATCAGAAGACCGGGAAATTCAAATTAAGCCGTAAAGCATTGATACCAAAACCTGAAATGCAGCCCAGGCCGCAGGAAGGGAAAGCATAATTTTAAAAAACAGCGTAACCGGCAGCAACATAAACTGCCGGTTATTTTTTTCGGGTAGTTCATAAATCATTTACATGGGCAAAGAGTTTGTTCAGTTATTCTTTTTAAGTGCAGATACTGATAAAACAGAGATGCTGATTGCATTGCTGAATGATACGGGATACTCCGGCTTTGAAGAAACGGATAATGGCCTCAAAGCTTTTATCAGCCAGGAACACTTCAACCAGGATGCATTGGATGAAATTGCAAATGCTGTTGGAATCAATTATGAGCGATCACAGGTTAAAGAACAAAACTGGAATGCCCAATGGGAGAGCAGCTTTGATCCGATCGTCATTGGCGATTTTGCTGCCATTAGGGCAAGTTTTCATCAACCGGTGCAACATGTTATGCATGATATTGTTATTACCCCCAAGATGAGTTTTGGTACCGGTCATCATGCGACTACTTATATGATGATTGAACAGATGAAGGGGATGGACCTTACCGGGAAATCGGTGGTCGACTTCGGAACAGGCACCGCTGTACTGGCCATTCTTGCCGAAAAAACGGGAGCCGTATCTGTTGATGCCATTGATAACGACGAATGGAGTATTGAAAATGCAAAAGAAAACCTGGCGGCTAACAACTGCCGTGCTGTAAATATCTTTAAAGCAGAAACGCTGCAAAAGGGTAATACCTACGATATCATTCTTGCAAACATCAACCTGAATGTGATCATGAATAACCTCCCTGCCATTGTACAGGCTTGTAAAAAAGATACTAAAATACTGCTCAGCGGTTTTTTAAAACAGGATGAGGCCAACCTGCTTCAGTTAACTTCAGGTTTTAGATTCAGTCATATAAATACGCTGCAAAAAGGGGAGTGGATATGCATGAAACTCCGAATGAATTGAGTTGTAATGCCATATCTAAACTGCTGGCAGGCAATACAATAAAACTGTAATTCACATTTTACGGTATAAGAGGGTAAATATACTCTTTCAGACAGTTAATTTATCATTACTTTTGTGTACTTCAACTCAAGCTATAGAAACGGATGAAAGAGTTACTTCTTATTGTTCTTGCATATCTGATTGGCTCTATTCCAACTGCTTTGATTGTCAGCAAACGTTTTTTCGGTATCGACATACGTGATTACGGAAGCGGCAATATGGGCGCTACCAATACCTTCCGGGTGCTGGGTTCTAAATATGGTACCATGGTTATGGCCATAGATATCCTCAAAGGATTGGTTGCTGCTGGTTTATATAGTCTCATTCCTTACTACATGCATAATGAACTGGAGCGTACCAACTTCATGATCGGGTTAGGCCTGGCCGCCGTTGCAGGACATATATTTCCCATTTTCGCCGGTTTCAAGGGCGGCAAAGGCGTAGCTACTTTATTTGGAATGATACTGGCTGTACAACCCGTTATTGCCATCAGTTGTACCGGTGTGTTCCTGCTGGTGCTTTATCTTACCCGCTATGTTTCGCTTAGTTCAATTTTAGCCGCCATTGCGTTGCCCATTTGTGTATTGTGGATATGGAATGAGCATGAAGTGATTTACCGCATATTTGCCTTGCTGGTTGCCTTGCTTGTGATATTCACCCACCAGAAGAATATCGGCCGCATCCTGCGTGGTGTGGAAAGCAGGATCCCCATTCTCAAGCACCGGGATAAAAGAAAATCACGTCGCCGCCAGGACCAGTAAACCGCTGATCTTTCTTTCTGAATTTTGTATATTTATCATGCCCCGTTCCAGATTGGTACGGCAATTGTTTATCTGCATTTATAAAACCCCTAACAAAATGAAAAGGTTCCTTTTATTATCCGTTGGATTATCGATGTTCATTGCCTGCAGCACCAACTCGGTTACAGGCCGTAAGCAATTAAAACTCTTCCCGGAGGAAACCCTGCAGCAGCAGGCCCTTACAGAATACAGGTCATTTCTCTCACAAAACAAAGTACTGAGCGGCACCGTGAATAAAGATGCCGAAATGGTGACCCGGGTGGGTACAAGAATAGCAAAAGCCATAACGGATTATTATACACAAAAGGGCCTGGCCAGTGAACTCAACGGGTACAAATGGGAATTCAACCTGGTAGAATCAAAAGAAGTGAATGCCTGGTGCATGCCGGGCGGTAAAGTGGTCGTTTATACCGGGCTTTTAAACATCACGCAAAACGAAGCGGCGCTGGCCGTGGTAATGGGGCATGAGATCACCCATGCAGTAGCCCATCACGGCAATGAACGGATAAGCCAGGTTGCATTGGCACAGGGACTTGAAATTGCCGGAAACATTTTCACATCCGGAAATTCAAAAGCGAACAATATTTTCAATAACGTTTTTTCACCTGCGGCCCAGGTAACGGTATTGTTGCCTAACTCACGTAACCAGGAATATGAAGCGGATCATTTTGGGTTGAATTTTGCGGCTATGGCCGGGTATAATCCAAGAGAATCAGTTCCATTCTGGCAACGGATGGCTGCGGCTGCAGGCAGCGGAAAGCCACCGGAATTCCTGTCAACCCACCCCTCCGACGAGAACAGGATAGCCAAATTACAGAGTTATATGGACGAAGCCCTAAGCTATTATAAGCCCGTAGGTAAATAAATGGCCTGAAATCCTTTAAAACTCCCTGTTTCAGGGAGTTTTTTTGCCCAAAACTTTTCTCTGAAGGTTAGAATGATTAATTTTGCAGTTCACTAACCCTGCTGTATCAGCCTGCCACTTAAAGGGCTTATTTGTTTAAGAGAATTTTATAATGCTTTTTTAACCATTAACCGCCGCTGCTTATGTCTTCACTATCATTACTGGAAAAATTGCAATTAAAGGACGAAAAGAACCTCCTCATACAGGGTTTGCCTTCTTCAATTGAAAAACAATTCATCAAATTGTCTTTCTCAAAGAACGTAACACCATTGCTGAAAAAAAGGAAGATCGACTTTGCCCTTGTATTTGCAGTAAGCCAGCGCCAGTTGGTTGACATTCTGCGAGACGTGGTTCCCTGCCTGCAGGAAGAAGCCAAATTATGGATCGCTTATCCAAAACCTACCTCTAAAATTGCCAGCGATCTTTCCCGCGATAAGAACTGGGATTTTGTATCTGAGCATGGATTTGAAGGAGTGCACATGGTGGCGCTCGACAACGTATGGAGTGCAGCCCGGTTTGAACGCACGTTGATCGAAGCCGGTTCGGTGATCAAAAGAAGGCCCGTATTTACTGCAGAACTGCTGCAAATGGCTTAACTGGTCTTTGGCGGACATTATTCAACACTATTTTACGTAAATGGAATTACCGGACAGGCAGTATATGGCCTGTTTGGAAACCTGTATTGACCGATACAAGATGAGAACAAAAAAACACATCGTGGTACTTTCGGGCGCCGGCATCAGCGCCGAAAGCGGGCTAAAGACCTTTCGTGACAGCGATGGCTTGTGGATGGGATACGATGTGTATGAAGTGGCTTCACCGCAGGGCTGGAGTAAAAATCCGCAACTGGTGTTAGACTTTTATAATGCAAGAAGAAGGGATGTGGCGGCAGCCCTGCCCAATGCTGCGCATACCGGGCTTGCAGAGCTGGAGAATGATTTTAACGTAACCATCATCACGCAAAATATAGACGACCTGCACGAACGGGCCGGTTCCTCAAAGGTGCTGCACCTGCACGGCGAGATCTTTAAAATGAGAAGCATCGCTGATGAGCATACGCATTATGATATCCGAGGCGATATCATGCTGGGCGATACCGCAGAAGACGGCCACCAGCTAAGGCCTCACATCGTTTGGTTTGGTGAAGCCGTGCCCATGATGGAACAGGCCGCCGCTATTGTACAGGATTGTGATTACTTTGTGGTGGTGGGAACATCGCTGCAGGTTTACCCGGCCGCTTCGCTTTTATATTACACTCCGCCTTACCTGCCCAAGTACATCATTGATAAAAAAATACCGGCCACAGAAAAGCAGGCAAACCTGCATTGCATAGAAATGCCGGCCACAGAAGGAGTGCGGGAACTAAAAAGGATTTTACCGGGTACCTGATTTTTGATTTCTTTGTCATAAAACCAACTGTATGTTTGAAACGTATGAGAATGTTGCCGGGTCATCAATGCTGGTACTGGTTATGCTGGGATTGCTGCTATTACCAACCATCTTTTATTTTCTCAGTTTACAACGGGCCCTGGAAGCAGTAAGCGAACAAAACCGGCAAATGCCGCCGGGCCAGGTCTGGCTGTCCCTGATCCCCTTGTTCAATTTTGTCTGGATGTTCTTTGTAGTGAATAAGATCGCTGAATCCTTTGCACTGGAGTGTTACCGCCTCAATATTCCTACCACGGAAATGAAACCCACACAGGGCATCGGCAACGCTAAAAATATTTTACGTCTCTGTTCTTTTATTCCGATATTGGGTTTGCTGGCAAGCCTTGGATTTGTTGTTTGCTGGATATTGCACTGGATAAAAGTAAATGAGTACCGGAAACTGATCATCGCCAACCGGGATAATTTTACCCTGGATGCAGAGAAAGGAGTGTTTCATCAATAGAACCTAGCCGTTCACCTCGGTAAATCTTATTCCTGCTTTATCCAGTTCCATCAGCACAGGCTCATAAATTTCCTTTGCAGTAGGTATGTGCAGGCCTTTCAGCTGGAGCATTCCATTCAGAATTAATTTAGCAGCAATGCCCAGGGGCAGCCCAACCGTTTTTGCCATCGCTGTACGCAGACTGTCTTCTCCTTTTGCAACCAGGCAGCTTTTGATGCTTTTATTCTCGCCATTAAGTACGTATTCAAACTCATGCAGCATCACGATCATGTCCTTATCTGCCGGCATCATCTTCAGTTTTGTTTCTACCAATGATTGTAAAATATCGGCCGAATTTTTTGCCGTGCCGGGAACAACCGCATCATCAAACAACCCAAGGAACTTCAGCATCGCTTCGTTCTCTTTATTTACAAATGGCAAAACCGGTTCCGACCATTTTTTAACCGTTAACCCGGTAACATCAACCGCATCGGTGTCATTGGTAAGCCCGGCATGAACGATCGCATTCCAGCCTTTAAAAAAGTCAACATGCCGCAGCGTAGTTCGTATGAATGTAGCCGCATCAGGTAATTTATAGGTTGGTATATAACTCAGCGAATCCCGGTTAGGGTAGAAGGCAAGGTCATTCAACCCGTCAAAAACGATCTTGTTGGATACATCAAAAAGCTCGGTATATTTTATTGTTTTTGTTTCGCCGTTCTCTTTGTACACGGCGCCCGATTGTCCCGCCATCACAATATTGCGGGGGTTCCAGCTTATTTTGTAGTGCCAGGGATTGTTGTCGCTTTCCGGTGCTGTCAACCCGCCGCAATGGCTTTTGAACGAAGTTATTTTTCCTCCCTTTGCTTTTATGTCATCAATGATCTTCATGGCGCTCATATGATCAATACCCGGGTCTAATCCCATTTCACAGAGGAATAATAATTTCCGGTCGTTGATCTCATCCTGCAGGCTTTTCATCTTATCATCCAGGTACGAAGCGGTGAGCAGGTGCTTGCGGTATTCCACGCAATCTTTGGCAATTAAAAAATGCAGGGCAGGGGGCATCATCGAAATAACCACATGCGCCCTTTCTATCAGTTTGCCCCGTTGTGCTTCATTCAGTACATCCAGTTGAACCGCTTCCGCAAAAGGAGAGTTGTTTGTTTTGGCAAGAATGAGGTCACGGTTTGAATCGGCAATGATGAATTTCCAGTTATTGGTTTCAGATTCAGCAATGAGATAATCTATTAAAACAGTGGCCGATTTTCCGGCGCCGATAAGAACAATCGTTTTCAAATAAGAAGATTTTTTGCAAAGTAAGTTTATTTAAGCTTGCATTTGGTGATTTGGTAATTTGAAGATTTGATGATTTTTTCAATTAAAAGCACCTCTTTCATTTTCAAATTGCCTAATCTCCAAATCATCAGATCACCAAATCGTCCCACCTGAAAATTGATATTCACAAACCTCAAAAATATGTGCGAAAATAGGCCCCAAAAACGCCCTTTTTTAAGTTCAGAAACAGGCTATTTTCGGTATCTTCGCAGCCTATAAAAAATTATGGAAAACAACGGGAATTTAAACGAAGAAAACCTGCCTGAAAATACGGGCAATCTCAACAACCGGGGCAAGATCATCCCCGTGAATATCGAAGAGCAAATGAAGACCTCCTACATCGATTACTCCATGAGTGTGATCGTGGGAAGGGCATTGCCGGATGTGCGTGACGGCCTGAAACCCGTTCACCGCCGGGTTTTGTTCGGCATGAACGAAATGGGCAATAACAGCAACAAGCCTTATAAAAAATCTGCCCGCCTGGTAGGTGATATCATGGGTAAATACCATCCACATGGTGATACGGCCATTTACGATACCATTGTTCGTATGGCGCAGGAATGGAACATGCGGTATAAACTGGTTGATGGCCAGGGTAACTTTGGCAGCCAGGGTGGCGATCCGCCGGCGGCTATGCGTTATACCGAGATACGAATGCAGAAACTGGCCGAAGCCATGGTGGAAGATATTGATAAAGACACCGTGGATTTTCAGCTCAATTTTGACGATAGTCTGAAGGAACCAACCGTATTGCCAACAAGGATACCGCAATTGCTGGTGAACGGCAGCAGTGGTATTGCCGTGGGTATGGCTACCAACATGATGCCGCATAACCTTTCGGAAGTGATCGATGCATGCATCGCTTATGTGGATAATAACGAGCTAAGCATAGAAGATCTTATCAAGTATGTGAAAGGCCCCGATTTCCCCACCGGCGGAACCATCTTTGGTTTTGAAGGCGTACGGGCTGCCATGCATACCGGAAGAGGAAGGGTAGTGCTTCGCGGTAAAGTAAATATCGAGACCGGCCCGGGCGGAAGAGAGAAACTGGTCATTTATGAAGTGCCTTACCAGGTGAACATCGATAACCTGGCCGCCAAGATCGGGGAGATAACCTCCGAAAAAATTGTAGAGGGTATTTCAAACGTAAACGACGAAAGCAACAGCAAGGAAGGTACCCGTATTGTGGTGGACCTTAAAAAAGATGCCGTGGCGCAGGTGGTGATAAACCAGCTGTACAAACATACCGAACTGCAAACCTCCTACGGTATCAATAACGTGGCCATTGTAAGAGGAAGGCCTTATACACTCAACCTGAAAGACCTTATCAAGGAATTTGTTGATTTCAGGCATGAAGTGGTGATCCGCAGAACCAAATACGAATTACGCAAGGCAGAAGAAAGGGCGCACATTTTAGAAGGCTATATCATTGCCCTTAATAACCTGGATGCCGTGATCGCTTTGATCCGTAATTCAGCAACCCCGGCCATTGCACAGGAAGGGCTGATGACCGAATTCGGCATGAGTGAGATACAATCGAAAGCCGTACTGGAACTCCGCCTGCAGCGCCTTACCGGCATGGAGATAGAAAAGATCCGGGAAGAACACGCCGAGATCATGAAACTGATCGAACGGCTGAAAGAGATACTGGCCAATGAAAGCATGCGTTTCGAGATCATCAAGAATGAACTGGCAGAGATCAAAAATAAATTCGGTGATGAACGCCGTACCGAAATAACCTACCTGGATGATGAGATCAAAATGATCGACCTCATTGAAGAAGAAGATGTGGTGGTTACCATTTCACACCTCGGTTATATCAAACGTACTTCGGCTACTGAATACAGGCAGCAACGCCGCGGTGGCCGTGGCGCCAAGGGCAGCAGCACCCGCCAGGAAGATTATATCGAACACCTGTTTGTAGCATCCACGCATCATACGCTGCTATTCTTTACAGAAAAAGGAAAGTGTTTCTGGCTGCCGGTTTACCATATCCCCGAAGGAGATAAGACCAGCAAGGGAAGGGCTATTCAGAACCTGGTTCAGATACCACCCGACGATAAAGTAAGAGCCGTAATTGATGTGAAGAATTTTGAGGACAAGGATTATGTGAACAGTCATTATATTGTTCTTTGTACCAAGCAGGGCCTGATAAAGAAGACCGACCTGGAAGATTTCAGCAGGCCAAGGCAGAACGGTATCATTGCCATTAATATATTGGATGGCGACCAGTTGCTGGCAGCCAAACTCACCGATGGCAATTGCGAGATCATGATGGCGGTGAAGAGCGGCCGTGCCATCCGTTTCCCGGAAGAGAAAGTACGCAGTACCGGCCGTGGCGGACAAGGCGTTGCCGGTATTGAGGTGGATGATGCAAAAGATGAAGTGGTTGGACTGGCCTGCGTGAACCGGGAAGATAAAACACGTACGATATTGGTGGTAAGTGAAAAAGGATATGGAAAACGTACGCCGGTAGAAGAATACCGGGTTACCAACCGGGGCGGTAAGGGAGTAAAGACGATCAACGTTACCGATAAAACAGGTGCCCTGGTAGGCTTGCTTGATGTAGTTGCCGAAAAAGAAGACCTGATGATCACCTGCGAATCGGGCATAACTATCCGCATGCCGGTGAACCAGATCAGCGAACAAGGCAGGGCTACCCAGGGTGTAAAACTGATACGGGTGGATGAAGGCGATGCCATTGCAGCCATTACGCAGCTGGAAGAAAAAGAAGAAGAGAACGGCGATAGTATTGAAGGCACAGCCCCCGAAGCTGCCGAAGGTGAAGCAACAGAACCGGCTGAGAGCTAAGCATTAACTAAAATATGTTGAATATTAAAACCCAATAGAGATATTGGGTTTTTTATTGGCCAGGTCCCGGCCTGTTCCTTTTTGTAAATTAATTCTGAGTAAACTTATTTTAATTTACTAAAAATTAATTTACACTTTTAAATAAATCGCACCTGGTATTGTGCAGTTGATCTGCTACATAATCTTCGCTCTAGGGTGGCGAGAGGGCTTTAAATCCAATTACGGGAAGCACCTGTTTAACATAAAGATTAGTTATAAATACTCAGTCAATTCAATCATTCCCATGTTGCGATTTTTCACGAACCATTGAAAGCAATGGAAGTTTACGGAAAAATCGCAACATGGGAATGCGGAGCGATAGCGACCAACTGAAATATATTGACTGAGTTTTATAACTCTACATTATGTTAACACAGGTTGGGTTTTGTGGAGCGAGGGTCGTAAGTTTTTCCACGACCCGAAGCGATGCAGATAAGTTTTTGGATTTAATGCGAAGCTCACGGAGTGGGGCTTTGGAAAAGCCCGGAATGTATTAATCTTCGTTTTTTGCTGCTTTTAAGGCAGGAAAAAAGTGGTCAGTCATAGGTTTTACAATATAACCCAAGAACAGCTCAATTCCTCCCAAAATGGCTTTATCAGTCCATTCGCTTTTTATACACGTCATTAATAGTATTAGGGTTATAGTGAGTGCGATAAGTATTCCCAAGAATACTTTCACTATAAGAACCTTTAATTCTACGTTCTTTAGCCCACTAAATACAACAACCTGTTCATCTGAAACGTTCATGCTATTTATTTAATTGGTAAAACACAATTTTCTGAAGCTCGGAAGTTTTAAAAGTGAATTTTTCTCTTTCTTCTGATTCGCAGATGTGGCATGTTACTTCATCAGGAATTTCATCGACTGAATTGTAATGTGATATTATTCTTTGATCATACGGACATATTAGCCCGACTTGTTTGATAAATAAATTCTCCTTCACAGCCATTTCACAAATAACCTTTGCTGATGATTTACTTACATTTAAAATGCTCCTAACATTTTCAATATAAATCTTACCAGGGTCGATTGTGTTAATTGTTTGCAAGTATTTTTGTAATGACATTATTTACCTGATTAGGAAGTTTAGGAAATCGTGTAATACTTATGTGACCCGCTGTTAAATCACTCGTGAATCCTTCACAAAGATAATCATCATTTAATAGATATTTCCAGATAGATCCACTGATGGGGGTGAGGATTATCTTCTTATACTCAGCCGGATATTTTTGCTTGAATGTTAATGTTCCGTCCATGGTTTCGGTGGATATAGAATGTGGATTTCTCCAAGATATTTTATGACAGTCAAGATCATCAATATGCCACAAATGTTTTATTCCCTTGTTTATATCGTTTGGAGTAACTGTATATGCGTGCTCAAAAAAAGTTAAAATTTGAGCTAGTGTCTGTTCCTCTGAATTATCCTCACTGGCTTTTTTAGCTTCTCTCGCTGGTAGGTAATGTGCGTTTACGTTCTTTTCCAATTTTGTATACTGTATTATTAAATGCTTGTTCTTAACTCTAATGATGACAGGCTGATAAAAAAGTAAGTCTTCTTTATCGGTAGGATTGCTTAAATAAACTGAAAACGTAGTTTGAGGTAGACAGAAAAAAATATGCTCTCCATTTACTGCGGCATCTTTTTCTGTAGGAAATGGAAATTTAGCTGGCAATGCACCTCTGTTGAAATTATTATTTAGAGTAAATAGGTATATATTCTGTCTTGTGAAGTCATGGTTGGCGTATACAAAGTCCTTAATTGCCTTTTGCGTTTTATTGCCTGTTATAGCGTCTATAACGTCCTCAGCATTCCCGGTTTCTAGAAATTCGCTTTTTAAAAGCTTGACTGGGAATAAACTCAATAACCTTCCAAGCAGGTCGCGGGCTGTGTTCATATAGCAGGTTTAGGTGTAGGCAAAATAAATGAATTTTAACTCTCGTGCTACCGTATTACTACGGTACGCTTCAATCTACGAAACAATCCTCGCTCTAGGGTGGCGTAGGGTGCTTTAAATCCAATTACGGGAAGGGCCTGTTTAACATAATGTTAATTATAAGCTTAAGTAGTTAAGGTTAATTGTCTTGCAGCTAGATTAAGGTCTGCCTATGAAACCAACGCCCAGTAAGGCTTCAGTGATACTTCATTCAAGATGATGCATTTCCAAAAACAGGTTTTTAATCCAGTTTTAATTTTAGGCACAGCATTTGCCTAATCAACATACCCCATTATTTTCTCCGATCCGTACCTAATCGAATACAATCTGTACCCAGCGAATTCCCATTAGCCGTAAACATTATTGAGCATCTCTGAATCCAGGTTTTTTGTGCCTGGTTATCTATTATAGTTGTGCAGAGCAACATGGTTTAAATACCGATTTTCCTTTGAAACCAATCCCCGGGTTAATCTTGATCTGGGGATTTTCCTTTTAATCCCCATACAAAGGCTACATTTGCCGCATTATGCAAACAGACTGTACAGCGTTAAAAAAATATTTTTCCAACCTGGCTATCGAAGAACTCAATCCCATGCAGCAGGCTTCGCTGGATGCCAATGCAAAAAATGAGAACATCGTGCTGTTATCGGCTACGGGCTCGGGAAAAACGCTGGCTTTCTTATTACCGGTGCTGCAGCGGTTAAATCCAGACAGCAGCGATGTACAGGCTTTAATTATAGTTCCCAGCCGGGAACTTGCCATCCAGATAGACGATGTGTTCCGCAAAATGCAAACGGGTTATAAAGTAACGCTTTGCTACGGCGGCCACAAACGGGAAACCGAAGAAAATAATTTAAAACAGGCTCCTGCGGTCATTATCGGCACCGCCGGCCGCTTAGCCGATCATATCCGCCGTAATAATTTTTCGGTTGATCATATTACCACCCTGGTGCTGGATGAATTTGATAAATCGCTGGAGCTGGGCTTCACCGAAGAAATGTCGTTCATCATCGGTTCACTCAAAGGCATCAGCAAACGCATTCTTACATCTGCCACTAACGCAGTGCCCATACCCGATTTTATTGGCCTCCAGGATCCTGTATTCCTGAATTATTTGCCGGAGACAGAAGATACCGGCAGTATGCTGGACATAAAAACTGTTTTCAGTGAAGACAAAGACAAACTGAATACCCTGTTTACCCTCATCTGTTATTTAGGCAACCGCTCCACCGTTGTGTTCTGCAATCACCGGGAATCGGTGGAACGCACCAGCAACGGGTTAACCGATAAAGGAATACTGAACGTATTTTACCACGGTGGTATGGAGCAACAGGAAAGAGACAGCGCCCTCTGCAAATTCCGCAACGGTACGTCGAATGTACTTGTTACTACCGATCTGGCTTCCCGCGGACTGGATATTCCCAATATCCGGTACATCATTCATTACCATTTACCAGCTACCGAAGATGTGTTTACACACCGCAACGGCCGCACCGCCCGTATGGATGCCAGCGGTACGGCGATCCTGATCTTATCGTCTGAT
>DAOLIP010000062.1:0-22552 GCA_035328475.1 Ferruginibacter sp. | reverse complement strand
TCAACAGGTAATACCACTGTTGTACAAACCAACCCGCAAGAAAGATTTGATGATATTCTCGCTGTTAACCCAGGTAAAATACCGGTTGCAGATTCAACCAAACAGGTTCCGGATCAATCTGCCGCCGCCGGCAAAAGTTCCGTTGCTGTTTCTGCACCCCCGGTTACCGCTTCGGCAGATAAGAATGTTTCCCTGGCTGAAACAGTAATGGTAAAAGACAGTAAAGAAAGAGCTAAAGCATATGAAACGGATGGCGAAGCATTGAAGCGTCAATCTGCCGGTTATACCACTAAAAAAGAAAGATCATCCAACCTGTTTTTTAATGCCCAGGTGGTGGCGGCTGATAACTCTCCCCTGCCCTTCTCCAATGTTTCGGTAAAGAGCGGCAGCTTTGAAACCTATGCCGACGTGAAGGGAAATTTCCGTTTATTCTCTACCGATTCGCTGATTACGGTAGAAGTGAAATCAATAGGCTACCAACCCCGTACCTATTCTTTACGCAGCAACCAGGCCATGAACAAGATCATGTTGCTGGAAAATGAGCAGGCTGTTAAAGACAGGCTGGGCGAAGTAAGCCTCAACAGTAAGATCCGCCGGGCCTCCGTTTTAAGCGATACAGCCATCAATGTAGAACCGAAAGACGGCTGGGATAATTACAATACGTACGTGGCCAACAACCTCGACATAACCGATGAAATGCTGAAGAACGAATTTCATGGTGAAGTGGAGCTGAGTTTTGATGTAAAGGCAAACGGAACCATCAGCAATGTGCGGGTAAACAAATCACTCGGACCCGCCTACGACGAAGCTGCCAAACGCCTGATTATGCAGGGCCCACAATGGAAGGTGAAAAAAGGAAAAAAGACCTCGGCAAGTGTAAAGGTGAAGTTTTAATTAACCCGCCATTTTCAATTTCTCCTTACATCCAATTTCACTACCTTAGCCCCCTAAAAAATCTTTATGAAGAAATTACTATTCCCCCTCATCGCTATCTCCTGTTTTTCTGTTGTAAGTACCGCCCAGGTAAAAATGCCGGCGCCATCGCCTACACAAACCGTTAAGCAGGAATTCGCCATCGGTTCCATCGAACTTACTTATTCAAGGCCCACTGCCAAAGGCCGTAAAATATTCGGCGACCTGGTTCCATTCAATAAAATATGGCGTACCGGAGCCAATGCCGCCACCAAACTGGTACTTACTGAACCCCTGGAGATCGGCGGAAAAAATGTTGATACCGGCACTTACGTTCTATATACCATCCCCGGCATCGACTCCTGGGACATCATTCTTAACAAAGGACTGAAGAACTGGGGTACCGATGGATATAAAGAAAGTGAGGACGTGGTTAAGTTCCGGGTTGAACCGATGAAGATGAAAGATAAAGTGGAAAGTTTTACCATGCAGTTTGTTGATGTAAAACCCGAAAGCTGCGAACTGCAGATCATGTGGGAGAAAACAGTGGTAGCCATTTCTATCAAAGCCGACTTTAAAGATAAAGTAAGGGCCCAGATAGAAGCCGCTATGCAAACCGATAAAAAACCTTACTGGCAGGCTGCACAATTTTACAACGAATACGATAAGAACTTCCCCAAGGCTTTGGAAAATGTAAATAAAGAACTAGAAAGAAACGCCAAGGCATTCTGGATATGGATATACAAAGCAAAGATCCAGAAGGAAATGGGTGATACTGCCGGCGCATTGGAAAGTTCTAAAAAATCAATGGAACTGGCCAAGGAAGCAAAGAATGATGATTATGTGAAGATCAATGAGGATTTTCAGAAAGGCCTGAAGTAAAGACTTAATAATAATTTAAGAAAGCGTTGCAGTGATGCAGCGCTTTTTTTTGTCATTCCAACGCAGGAGGAATCTGCCGAATCAGGGTTCACTTGTTCATCATTAGTACAATTGCCAAACGGATTCCTCGTTCCCCGGAATGACAGAAAATTTCTATTCCAGTGCTTTTTGTTTTATGAACAGTTGCAGTATTGCTGCCAGTACAACCACCAGCACCGCTCCTATCACATTCAGCCACAGAAAGGAGATCACATCCATATTGTAGATAAGGATGATCAACGCTTCAGAAATAAGGGCTGCATAAAACACCGCATGGCCTTTTATGAATTTCATTCCAAAAGCCACCAGGAATATGCCGAGGATAACACCGTAGAATAAGGAGCCGAGTATATTCACTGCTTCTATCAGGCTGTTGCCGATATTATACGCAAACATGGAAATGACAATGCAGAATACTCCCCAGCCCAGCGTGTACCACTGTGATACTTTATAATCTTCCAGCTCAGTTTCTTTCTTTACAAAGAATTTTTTATGGAAGTCAACCACCGAACAGGCTGCCAGCGAATTGAGCGCAGCGGCAATACTGCCCCAGGCAGCTAAAAAGATAATGGCAAAGATCAACCCGATCAACCCAACCGGTAAATTCTCTTTTACAAACCAAAGAAAGATATAATTGGTATCGTTCGGTTTTTGATCAGGCAGCGCCCTTTCCATCACGCCCTTGAATGTTTTGCGTATGGCATTGGCCTCGGTCTTATCACCGGCAGTAAAAGCAGTGGCATATTGCGCCTCCAGCATATTCAGGGAGTCTTTTTTAACCGTTTGTTTTGCCTGCGTAAGACTTACTTCATCAAAATAAACCGGGCCTTTGTTGTACTGGTAAAAAGAAAATATGAGTATACCGATGAGTAGTATAAAGAACTGCATCGGTACTTTCACCAGCCCGTTTATAAGCAGCCCCTTCTTACTTTCCTTTTCATTTTTCGCAGTAAGATAGCGGCCCACCTGGCTGTGATCGGTACCAAAATAACTCAGCGCCAGGAAAAAGCCACCGATAAGTCCGCTCCAGATATTGTATTTGTCCTTCCAGTCAAACCCCTTATCGGTAAACCCGGTGGTGATGATATTCATCTTTCCCATCTCCCCGCTCTTGTGCAATGCTTCTGTAAAACCAATGGCATCGGGCAATAATTTAACAGCCAGGTAACCTACAATGAACAAGGCAACAAATACAATGATCATCTGCAGCTTCTGCGTATGCGCCACGGCCTTGGCGCCCCCGCTCATGGTATAGATAATGAGTAAACCTCCCATCACTAAATTGGTATAATAAATATTCCAGCCCATTAAGGAACTCAATACAATGGAGGGTGCAAAAATGCTGATGCCGGTACTTAAACCACGGGATACCAGGAATAAAAAAGAAGTGAGTGTTCTGGTCTTTACATCAAACCGGTTCTCTAAAAACTCGTAGGCCGTTAATACTTTCAGCTTGCTGAAAACCGGAACAAAGAAGATACAGATGACGATCATGGCCAATGGCAATCCAAAATAATACTGCACAAAGCGCATTCCGTCGCTGTAAGCCTGGCCGGGACCGGTTAAGAAGGTAATGGCACTGGCCTGCGTACCCATGATGCTTAACAGCACCAGGTACCAGGGTAATGAACGGTCACTTAAAAAATACCCTTCCAGGTTTTTGGATGTACGGCTCTTATACATACCATACAGGATGATGCCGGCAAGCGTAACAACTAATATGGTCCAGTCGATACCGCTCATCTTCCCCAAACCCCTAAAGGGGCTTTTAAGTGAATGATAATTCTATTTTCTTTTCTGATCATCAGGGAATAGATATTAATTAAAATAGCGGGTTATAAAATAAAAGAACACTACCTGTATAATTAAAAACAACAGTACAGCGATGTACCACTTATTCCAGTATGATCTTTCGTTTTGCATATTTGTTTATTCGGGACTCGTACTTAATATCTTTATTGATCTTTTACCTCATCCTCCATCTCCTTCTCCTTAAAGAGAAGGAGCGGCGCATTAAACATATCCAAAAATTTGATCTTCCATATCAGCAACAATTCCTTTTTCAGCAATGATCCGGGAACCACTTCTTTTTTGCACCCACTATTCTCCGCATTAATCTTCGCTTCTATCTTCCAGTTCCCTCTCCTCAAGGAGAGGGGTTGGGGTGAGGTAGCAACAGTCTACTTTATATACTTCCCCCTGTTATTAGCGATCAGGTTCGCAAATAAACGATAAGCGCCGGGCACCCCTGCCGGTAATTCCCTAAAGAAGACCAGGCCTGTGTACACAAATCTTCCTTTGCCGTAATTGGCAATGATGAGACTGCCGTCCTGTTCCTTTTCGCCGGGATCTTTCATGCTCAGTATTTTTTTATACGCTGTATCGGTGTTCTCGGCATGATAGATACTCCGTTCCTGTATCCATCCTTCAAAATCCTTTTCGGTTATTTTGTTTGGAGAATTCAGCGCCGGATGATCAGGAATGAGGAAATTGACTTTTGCTTCTTCATCGGTGATGCGGTTGCGGCTGATGGTAAACGGGTAAGGAGATATCTTTGCCTTCACCGGACCGATCTGGTTACTGGTATTATATTGTACCAGCAGCACCCCGCCTTCTTTCACATACAGCATCAGTTCATCATACACATTATTCATCCATTCATTGGTATTGTAGGCCCGTACCCCGGTAACAATGGCATCAAACTGCCTTAAGTTAGCCGCATTGATATCGCTTTCTTTAAGCGTTACCACTTTATAGCCCATCTGGATCAATGCCTCGGGTATCTTATCGCCGGCGCCGGGAATATAGCCCACAAAATTTCCTTCGGTACGCAGATCAATTTTTGAGATCTTTGCAGATGCATCGTGAAAATAAACGATAGACGGAATATGATCGTACTCAATGGTTCGTTTGTACTGGGTGAAAAGATTATTGCCATCTCCCGCCTGCAACTTTACCTGTTCGGAATAATCTGAATCCACCCCGTTAAAAGTAAAAGCTGATGATTCATAACTTTCCTTATTGGCAGGGCCGCCTTTAAATATATAAGGATTGGCTGAGCTGGTGATCTTCGGCGATGTTAGTTTAGTGACCGTATAGGCAGAAGCATCCGGCAGGTTGGATTTGACATGCGTACGTACATCCACCGGCTTATTATTAACGGCCAGGAAAACATCCCCGGTATAATTCAGTTCTATCTTCGGTATCACCGAAACAGGCTGGTACAACTCTCCCTTTACCGGGTCGGTATGTTTATAGCGGATGGGTTTGCGGAACCTGAACTCCATTCCTTCCACCATCATACTGAACAACACACTCATGGGATCGCTTTGTGCTTTACCTATCTGCTGTTGATCGGTTACATTAAAGCTTCCCTTGTCCATCTCGTTCTCGAGCCAGTAAGGCTGGGTGATCTTTGTTCCCGGCTTGATATACACGCTGTAGTTCTGCACCGAGTTCACATTCTTCTTCAACTGATCAAAGATCACATAGTCATCATTCAAAAATGCATCGGCACTTAAAATATTGGCGCCCGACCGGTTATTCACCACCAGGTTTATCTTTAAACTGTCGCCCTGTACGGCAAACTGTGTATTGGTGGTTGCATCCATAAATAAACCACTGCAATTCTCCACCAGGTCGTTCACGGTATTCAACTTGATATTCCGCCAGTATTCATCTTTCACCCCTTCCACTTCTTTATACAGCTTGGTGAGCGCTAAAAGAGAACGCTCCGGATGTTCTACTTCAAACTTTCCAATGATCTTATTAACGGCGCCGGTAATACTTGATTCGTTGATGCGGTTCCAGCTCAGGTCTACTCCATCCATCAGGTCATTCACCGGCGCATCGCCTTTAATGGTTTTAAAATATTCGATCACGCTGCCTCTTTGCGCCGGTACGCCAAAGCCCTGGCTCTTGTGCTGGCTGCGGCTGGCGGCCGCTATCTCGCCATAACTTTTTCCCAGGATGGGATTGTAATCACCACATTCCATTTTAAACTGGTCTTCCCGCTGTGTGTTGGTACCGCCAAAACTGAATGTATTCCAGAGCAATCGCTTCGCCTGCCATACCTTAACGCCCTGTTGCAACTGTTCCGGAAATTTTGTGGGATCTGCCGCTGCTTCAAACGCTTCGCCGGCAAGAATAGCAGAAGCAGTATGGTGACCATGCCCTCCTTCGCCGGTCGTAGGGAAACGGGTGATGATCACATCGGGTTTGAACTTACGTATCACCCAAACCACATCACTCAATATTTTATCGTGGCCCCAAAAGCGCATGGCTTCTTCGGGGCTTTTGCTGAAACCAAAATCAAAGGCACGACTGAAGAATTGTTCGGCGCCATCGATTCTTCTTGCAGCCAGCAGTTCCTGTGTGCGTATCAACCCCAGGTCAACACCCTGTTCATCGCCAATTAAATTCTGGCCACCATCGCCTCTTGTTAAACTTAAATAACCGGTACGGTATAATTTTTCATTGGCCAGGTAAGCAAGCAGCCTGGTATTCTCGTCATCGGGATGCGCTGCAATGTACAAAACCGAGCCAAGTACATTTAATTTCTTTAGCTGCAATAATAACTCAGCAGAGGTATATGATTTTGGGGCCTGCGCTGAAACAATTAAAAATGAAAAATTAAGAATTAAAAATGCGGGAAATAACTTTTTAAACATGCTGAGTGATTTAATTTTTAATTTCTAATTCTTAATTTTTAATTGATTTTATTGTCCTACTAAAAACACCGCATTCGCCAGCATCATCTTCCCGTTCTCCCAGAAATTCCTGAAGAGGGGATCATCGGCAAAGAACACCACCGAGCCGTTGCCTAATGATTGCACGCCGATCACCGTTCCGTCCTTTATCTTCTCCTGCAGCTTGCTGCCCACAAAACCGGCGGCCTGGTTCTCTTTTTTGATGACGCCCACATTCCAGCCGCCTTTCATGAATTCGTAGATCTCATCGCTCAACTTCAGCGTAAAATAATTATTGCCGTAACCAAAAGCCAGCGGGTGAGAGTTATCCAGTTCCACTTTATAAATGGCACCGGGAATATTATTTACGATCCAGTCACGTTCCCTGTTCTCGTATCGCTTTACATCGGCATAGGCATCCTTGTCGTCTTTTTTATCATCCTTCTTCTTGTCATCGTCTTCTTTCTTCGATTTAAAACCCCAGTCGGCTTTTGCGATCTGTGCAGCCGCATTGTCAAGCGCTATGATCTTTCCGCCCTGCTGCACCCAGGTCTTGATCTCTGCAGCAGCATCTTTGTTCTGTAAAAATTTATAATTACCATCGGGAAGTACCAGTACATCGGTGTTCTTCAGGTCACCGGCATCCACCTCTTCGGCATTTATCAATGTAACGGGGTAATCGAGCTGCTTTTCAAACCAATGCCATACTTCTCCGGCAGCGTTTGCATTTACTCCCTTGCCCGTGAGCATTACCACGTTTGGTCTTTTAATGAGGTGCACTTTTTCACTGCCGAAATCAAACCCATTATCCACAAAACCACTGCTTACTTCTGTTACCGATGCATTATTTGCTGCCGCCATACCGGCAAACTGCTGCAGTTTATCCTCATTTCCTTTTTTCAGAATGATCAGCGTTCCTTTTGAAAACGTTTTTCCGTTGAAACCAAAATCCTTTTCCGCAAAACGAACCTTGAATTTTGCATTCAGCAATGCAGCGAGAAATTTTGCATCGGCAAAAGAATTATAATTCACCAGGTAGCCGTATGCCGATGTGCTTACACTGTTATTTGGTCGCTGGCTGCTGTATGAAGCCAATGCCAGCCTTTCTTTAACCGCATAAGCCTGCACACCATACACATAAGGCAGGCTCCAGGCAGTGATATCGTAGGTAGCAGAATCGCTTAGTTTTGATTTGGGTTCAAATAACACTTTCACCAACGCCGATTTGGGCTGAAAAGCACTTACCGCCATACTGCCTGCCGCAGAAAAAATTTCTTCCTTGCCATTATAATAATTATATCCTTTAACCTGCGGGGCATTTACAGAACCATACACAATTCCGTTCCGTTCAAAGAAATGCTGCAAAGCCTTGCGTTTACCTTCATTGTTTTCGGTAATGATATATGTTTTGTATTCACCCACCCCATTTGAATTGGCCTCATCAAAGTATTTTTTAAATTCAGTCAGCAGTTTTCCATCATTCTTTGAAGCGATCTCCACGGTACTCATGCTGGTGGTAAAGTGATGGGCGATGCGGTCCTTTAAAGAAAGCGTATCGGCTTCATTATTTATCACTGCCAGTCCGCCCTGGCTATGGCCCGCCTGCTCATAGGTCATGCCGATGGCTCCATTGTACGTAGGGTATGTATCTCCATACGATGGATAGAAAAGATCAAATATCTCTTTGGTGAAATAGAGCCAGCCATTGGCATCAAAATACCGTGCATGATTTTTTCCGATCGTAAACTGAAAATCTCTTTGCCATTTGGTGATCACTTCATGAAAAGGTTCGGCAGCCGGCGCAAAATAGTACGGGCTGTTTATCCCCTGCTCGTGGTAATCGCAATGGATCTGCGGCATCCACTCGTTGTATCTTTTTACCCGGCCCTGTGTTTCAACCTGTGTTTGCCAGGCCCAGTCGCGGTTAAGGTCGAAATAATAATGATTGACCCTGCCGCCGGGCCAGGGTTCACTATGTTCCCTGCTGGCAATATCCGCATTGGCATTCTTTCCTACCATTTGATTGAACCAGTTCACATAGCGGTCTCTTCCATCCGGGTTCAAACAGGGATCAATGATCACCACCGTATTCTTCAGCCATTCCTTTGTTTGAGGATTGACGGGATTTAATAATTCGTACAGGGTCTTCATCGAAACTTCTGAAGAACTTGCTTCATTACCATGTACATTAAAACTGAGCCAAACGATCACCGGCGCCGAAAGATCGGCGGGTTTGTCTTTCAGCATACCGGTAAGCCGCAGGTTATTCTTACGGATCTCTTCCAGCCTTGACATATTATCTGCAGAAGAAACAAAGGCCAGTAACAGTTCCCTGCCTTCATTTGTTTCACCGTATTTTTCCAGTTTCATCAACTGCGGCAGCGCAGCAGCCGTTTGACTGAAATAGTTCACGATCTTATAATGCGGGGTGAATTTGCTTCCAAGCGGGTAACCCAGAAATTCGTCTGGTGTTTTTAACTGTGCCATGGCAGACATGCTCATCAAAAGCAGTACTGCAAAAATTGGTTTAACTCTCATCTTATTTGTTTGGTGACAAAGAAGGCAGTTGGCCATTCTCATAAATATTCCGTGAAAATAAAGAAAGCAGGCGACTTGTGTCTACCATCTGTAATGTTAAATATGACGGCAATAAAGTAATTTCGGTTCATAAAAACCGGGTATGATAATCAGAAAGATATTTTTAAGCATTCTTTTCGGTGCGGTTACTCTTGCTCCTGCTTTTTCGCAGCCCAAAAAGATCAATGGACGTAATTATTCCATTCAGAAGAAAATAACCTGCAGGAAGGGTGCAGTGGTATCGGCCCATCCGCTGGCAAGTATGGTTGGGCTTGATATTTTAAAACAGGGAGGAAATGCGTTTGATGCCGCCATTGCCACCCAACTGGCACTGGCCGTGGTTTATCCCGCCGCCGGTAATATCGGTGGCGGTGGTTTTATGGTGGCCCATTTAAAGAACGGCCGCAATATCTGTGTCGATTACCGGGAAAAGGCCCCGGCCAACGCCAGTCGTGACATGTACCTGGATAAGGATGGCAATGCACAAATGAATTTATCGCAGTACGGTCACCTGGCTTCGGGAGTACCGGGAACAGTGGCCGGTTTGTTTACCAGTATGAAATATGCAAAACTTCCGTTCTCAAAATTGGTACAACCGGCCATTGACCTGGCCGAAAATGGTTTTGCCATCACTGCTTCTCAGGCTTCTTCCTTTAATTATAATAGAAAAGAATTCCTGGCACAGAACGCTTCACCGGTTGCATTTGTAAAAGAAGAGAAATGGAAGGCAGGTGACCTGTTGATCCAAAAAGAACTTGCCAATACATTGAAGCGGATAAGAGACCATGGGCAAAAAGGGTTTTATGAAGGCGAAACAGCCAGGTTGGTCGTTGCCGAAATGCAGAAAGGCAACGGCATCATTTCTTTGGAAGATCTGAAAAGCTATGAAGCAAAAGAAAGACCAGTGGTTGACTATGATTATAAAGGTTACCGCATCATTTCTATGCCTCTGCCAAGCAGCGGCGGGTTAATAGTACAACAGATGCTGAAGATGATCGAACACAGGAACATTGCGGCAATGGGATTTCAAACTGCCGCATCGGTGCAACTGATGACCGAAGTGGAACGCCGGGCCTATGCCGACCGGGCTGAATTTTTAGGCGACCCGGATTTTGTGAAAGTGCCGGTAAAGACATTGGTGAGCGATGCCTATTTAAAAGAACGTATGAAAGACTATGAACCCGGCAAGGCAGGCAACAGTAAACTTACCGGCCCAGGTATCATAAAAGAAAGCGAAGAGACCACTCATTTAAGTGTGATAGACGCAGAAGGCAATGCCGTGGCAGTTACCACAACATTGAACGACGGTTATGGAAGCCATACCGTTGTTGCGGGCGCCGGTTTTATTTTGAATAACGAGATGGATGACTTTAGTGTAAAGCCCGGCGTACCCAATATGTACGGCGCATTGGGTAATGATAAGAATGCCATTGCCCCTGCCAAGCGAATGCTGAGCAGCATGACCCCTACGATCGTTTTAAAGAATAACGATCCCTATTTAGTAGTGGGTACGCCTGGCGGAACCACCATACCCACCAGCGTATTTCAAACATTAGTGAATATCCTGGAGTTTGACATGCCTGTTGAAGATGCAGTAAACAAACCTAAATTCCATCACCAGTGGTCACCCGACCGGATCGATATTGAAAAAGATTTCCCGGAAGACGTGCAGAGGAAACTGGAAGCGTTAGGATATCAGATAAAAGTAAGAGAAGCGATCGGGAGAACAGAAGTAATACAAATTAAAAACAATCCTTCAACTAAAATCAGGAGCATCATTGCTATCGGCGATAAACGGGGCGATGATGATGCAAGGGGATATTAGATCTTTTTCTTACCGCAGAGAACAGGAGTTTAAGAGATAACGCTGAGGCAATTAAAATATCTCTGCGAAAACTCGGCCCCTCTCTTTCTCTGCGGTTAAAAATAACAAACATGTCACTAAGTAATTTATTTCTCCAATCAGCCATCAAACGTTTAACCTACTACAAAGAACTCGGCGATAAAACCTTTGCCCAATTAACCGATAACGACTTCCATTATCAACCCAACGAAGCAAGCAACCCCATTGCCATCATCATTCAGCATATGGCGGGGAATATGCTCAGCCGCTGGACGGATTTTTTAACCACCGATGGTGAAAAAGAGTGGCGCAACCGGGATGCTGAATTTGAAGAGCAGCACCTGAACAAAGAGCAATTGATCGCATTTTGGGAAAAGGGCTGGGCCTGTTGCCTGGACGCCATTTCCTCATTAACCGAAGAAGATCTTGGCAAAACCATTTATATCCGCAGCGAGGGTTTAGCGGTAGTGGATGCCATCAACCGGCAACTGGCACATTATCCCTATCACGTGGGGCAGATCATTTACATTGGCCGCATGATAAAGAACGAAAGCTGGCAGAACCTGTCCATTTCCAAGGGAAATTCGGAGCAGTTCAATAAAAAGATGCATAATAGGAAATAATAAGCCGTCTTCACCCTTTTCGCTGTTTTACCGCTTCTTTCATTAACCCCTTGTTAACCCCTTCTGTTGCAAAAGAAAGGGTAAAATTTGGTATCGAATTTGCCTTTAGAGGGCGAATAATTACTTTTACATATAATAAATTACCCTGCCTAGATTCCTGAACATATCAAAATGGTTTTTCCTCTCGCTGGCAGCCTGGGCAGCGCTTATCATCATCTTCATTTTTACCTGGCCTGTATCCAAATGGCTGTTTGCTGTTTTGCTGCTGGCCTGGGTGGTTGGCTGGGCCTTTCTTTTCCGGAGGATCAGGCACAAAACATGGTTTTTTCTTCTGCTGATCATACTTCTTTTATCTGGCTGGGGAGTCCTTCATCTGACTGTTGTGCAAAACTGGCTTGTCACAAAAATATCTGCAACACTTTCTAAAAATCTTAAAACAAAAGTTACCGTACGCCATGTTGATTTCAGTTTATTCAGCAAAATGACGGTGGAAGGTGTATTGGTGGAAGACCGGAAGAAAGACACGTTGCTATACGCCGGTTCACTCAATGTGAATATCAGCGACTGGTTCTTCTTAAAAGACAAACCGGTTTTAAAATATATCGGGCTATCCGATGCGGTCATCAACCTGAACCGTACTGATTCAATATGGAACTACCAGTTCCTCATTGATTATTTCTCTTCCCCAAAAAGCAGCGGTTCAAAACAACAAACCCTGCAGATAGATCTGAAAGAACTCGATCTGAAAAACATCTCATTCAACAGTATTGATAAATGGTTTGGACAGGACATGAAAGCTTCCCTGAAAAAAGGAACGCTTACTGCAGATGAATTTGATCTTTTGGAAAAAACGATAACGATCAATAAGATCGATCTTGATCAACCTGTTTTTTCACTCTACGATTACCAGGGCAATAAACCGCTAACCGGCATTCGCCCCCCCGGTTCTGCATCGCTTACTCAGCCCGGGCAATTGCAATGGAATAAAGAAGGCTGGGTATTAAGTGCAAAGAACATACATATCAGCAACGGAACTTTCAGTAACGATAAAGAAACGCCCCGGGCATCTTATACCGGTCAGTTCGACGGGTTTCACTTACAATTCGCCAAGATAAACGGCGACCTGGGCAATCTGCTCTTTACAAAAGACACTATTTCCGTAAATGTGAAACTTGCCACCAGGGAAAAAAGCGGTTTTGAAGTAAAAGAACTTATTGCAAAAATGAAAATAACCCCTTCGGTGATGGAGTTTACCGGCCTGGATATTAAAACAGAAAAAAGCAGGATCGGGAATTATTACGCCATGGGGTATGAGAGTTTCAATGCCGACATGGCCAATTTCATTCACAGCATTGTGCTGGAAGGGAATTTCGAGAACAGTCATGTTCACAGCGACGACATTGCCTACTTTGCCCCGCAACTAAAAACCTGGAACCGCATTTTATATTTCCAGGGAAGAGCAAAGGGGACCATCGATAATCTTTCGGCCAGGAACCTGAACATTAAAAGCGGGAACAGCACGGTAAAAGGGAATATCACGTTACGTGGATTGCCCGATATAGAAAATACATTCATCGATTTTAAATCGGAAGACCTGCTCACCAATTATACCGACCTGGTTACGCTTGTTCCGTATTTGAGAAAGATCAAACAGCCGCAACTCAACCGGTTAAGTACGATCCGTTTTAAAGGGAATTTCACCGGCTTTATCAAAGACTTTGTGGCCTACGGAAATATAAGTACCAACCTGGGTAATGTAAATGCAGACATCAACATGAAACTCCGAAATGTGCATGTGCCTACCTATTCGGGGAAGATATCATCTGCCGGTTTTAACCTCGGCCGGTTTTTCAACAACAGCCAGTTGGGTAATGTTGCCTTTAGCGGGCAGGTTAAAGGAAAAGGGTTCAGCCTGAAGGACCTGAATGCCGATTTCAATGGTAAAGTGCAACAGCTTGCTTTTTCTGGTTACACGTATCAGAACATAACGCTCAACGGAACCTTTGTAAAGAACCTGTTCACCGGCCGGCTTGATATTGATGACCCGAACCTGAAGATCGCAAACCTGAATGGTTCCATCAGCCTGCTGGGCGATAAAACAGAATTCAACTTTGATGCAGACCTGCAGAAAGCCAACCTGCAGCAACTGCATTACAGCAAACAGAATTTTATGCTATCGGGAAAACTGAATCTGAATTTTGCCGGTAACAATATTGATGATTTCCTGGGCACCGCCAAGATATACAATGCCGAACTGTGGCACGATACCAGCCGCCTCTCTTTTGATTCGCTGATCTTACGGTCGCTGATGGTTGACGATAAAAAAATGCTGACCGTTCAAACCAATGAACTGGAAGGGAATTTAACGGGCAGTTTTAAAGTACTTGAATTGCCCGATGCCTTCAAGGTATTTTTAAACCGCTACTACCCTGCCTATATTGAAAAGCCAGGCAGGCAGGTAAGCGACCAGGATTTTTCATTCTACATTAAAACAAGGCAGGTAGATGATTATGTAAAGTTGCTCGATAAGAAACTGGGCGGTTTTAATAATTCCACCTTCTCCGGCAATCTTAAACTGGCCCAGAATGAAATGAATGTAAACGCCAGTGTTCCCGAATTCAGTTATGATGGAAAACGTTTTATGAATGTTGATCTTGTAAGTAAGGGCAACTTAGACAGTTTAAATGCAACCATATCGGTAAGTGATGTGGGATTGAGCGATAGTTTTCACCTGCCCAACACCCGGCTTGTGCTGAGTGCAAGAAATGATATTTCAAACATCCAGGTAACCACCAGCGCCAGTAAAACATTCAGCGAAGCAAAATTCAATGCCAGTGTGCAAACACTTTCAGATGGTGTACGCATACACCTGTTCCCTTCTTCTTTTATTTTGAATGATAAAAAATGGAATTTGGAAAAAGACGGGGAGATCACCCTCCGCCGTTCATACATTGATGCAAAGGGCGTTCGTTTTACTCAGGGCGAACAGGAGATCGTGATCGATACAGAACTGGACGAGCTGACAGATCATACCAACCTCGTTGCAAAACTGAGGAAGGTAAACATCAATGATTTTACCCCGCTGTTTATGTCACAGCCCCGGCTGGAAGGAATAATAACCGGTACGGTAAAGCTAAAGGATCCGTTCGGCAAACAGATCATTGAATACGATGCCAGGGCAGAAAATGTACGGGTGGATAATAAAGATATCGGCACCGTGAATATGAAAGGAGATGTGAATACATCCACTGGCCTGGTAAAAATAAAGGCGGATGCGGATGGAAAGGATTACAAATTCAATATTGACGGCATTTACAATTACAAGGACACAACCGGCAATCAAATGGATATAGCGTTCGGTTCCGAACGTTTCGATATCAGCATACTGGACAATTATATGGGCGGCATCTTCAGCAACATGCAGGGCAATGCAGTAAGCGACCTGCGGGTAAAAGGCGGGGGCGGTCATAAATACATAACCGGTAGTGTGGCTGTAGAAGACGGTTCTTTTAAAGTAAAATACACACAGGTCAAATACAGATTTGATAACGAGACCATCATCTTCAATCCCGATGAAATTGACCTGGGCACCATCCAGTTAAAAGATACACTGAACAACAGCGGTACCGCCAGCGGAAAGATCCGGCATAATTTTTTCAACGACTTTGGATTCGACAATATGAGGTTTGAAACCAGCAAAATGCTGTTGCTGAATACCAGCAAAAGAGACAACAGTCAGTTTTACGGAAAAGTGATCGGTAAGGCTGTAATGACATTGGACGGCCCGGTTACGGATATGCGGATGGACATAACCGGAGAACCATCGCCAACCGACAGCAGTCATATCTATATCCCTACCAGCAGCAGCCAGGAGATCGGCAGCGTAGACTATATCCAGTATATCCAGTATGGAAGTAAAATGGAAGATGAGTTTACCCGGAAAAAAGAAAGCAACCTGCTCATCAACATGAACCTGAGGGCAAACCCTGCCTGCAAGGTGGATGTGATATTGGATGAAACCCTCGGTGATGTGATAAAAGGAAAAGGAAACGGATTGCTGAATATCCGGGTGGGAACAAAAGAACCGCTTACCATACGGGGTAACTTTGAGATCACTGAAGGAGAATACACTTATAATTTTCAAACCATTCTTAAAAAATACTTTACCATCGAAAAAGGTTCGTCCATTCTCTGGAACGGCGATCCCTATCTTGCACAGATCAATATTGATGCAAAATACATTGCTGAAAAAGTAGACCTGAATAATATCTCCCCCTCTCTCCGGCAGAAAGGAGACCTTACCATCATTGCACATTTAAAAGGAGTACTGAACAAACCCGACATCAGCTTTGATTTTGCCCTGCCCACAACCATTCAGCCTGACTTTATTGCGGAGAAAAAACTGGATGACATGAAAAACGACAAGAACGAACAGCTTAAGCAGGTCGCTTCGTTATTGCTGCTGAATACATTTGTTTCAGGGAACGAAAGTTTTTTAACCGGTAATAACACCATCGGCATTGCCGCAAACACCATTGGCCAGATCCTTTCCAATGCACTCAGCACCACCTTCAGCAAGTTCCTGCAAAAGGCATTAAATGACAATACCATCTCCACGTATTTTGATGTGAGTCCAAGCCTTGACCTGAAGAATTCCGTTTCGCAATTACAGGGCGCTGCCAAATTCGGCATCACCAAAAGTTATCTCAACGGTAAACTCATTATTTCACTGGGCGGAAACCTGGATTACAATAATCCCTATCTCACCAATACCAACCTGCTCATCACCCCCGACTTTACCGCAGAGTGGTTATTGAGTAAAGACGGAAAACTGCGGATCGTGGGATTCAGGAAGACCAATATCGATTACACCTTTGGCCAGCGTAACCGCCAGGGAATTAGTCTTACGTACAAAAGTGATTTCGACCGGTTCTCCGACCTGTTCGGCCCCAATGAAGAAAAAAGGAAGAAACGCCTGGCTGCCAAACTGCATGAAGATAATACCCAACCTTCTCAATAAAATTATTGCCGGTTCAGTATCTCGTGGCCCAGTTTATCTCTTTTGGTGGTCAAATACTTTTCGTTGTGTGGATTTGATCTTATTTCGATGGGGATCTTTTCCACTACTTCCAGGCCATAACCAAGTAACCCGGCACGTTTACGTGGATTATTACTCATCAGTTTCATTTTACTGATGCCCATGTGGCGTAATATCTGGGCCCCAACGCCATAATCCCGTTCATCCATATCGAAACCAAGTTCGAGGTTTGCTTCCACCGTATCCATCCCCTGTTCCTGCAGTTTATACGCTTTCAGTTTATTCAATAAGCCAATGCCCCGTCCTTCCTGGTTCATATACAGCAACAGGCCCTTGCCTTCTGTTTCTATCATTTTCATGGCCTGGTGTAATTGATCGCCGCAATCGCAACGAAGCGAACCTAGTATATCTCCCGTCATACAACTGCTGTGTACCCGTACCAGCACCGGTTCATCTCTTTTCCAATCGCCTTTCTTCAAAGCCATATGTATCTCGCCGGTATTCAGTTGTTCAAAGGCAACCAGTTCAAATGTTCCGTATTTAGTAGGAAGCTGAACCCGCACTTCTTCTTTTATCAATGTCTCCTGCTGCAGGCGGTATTCGATCAGGTCTTTAATAGAGATCAGTTTCAGATCAAATTTCTTTGCGATCTCTTTAAGCTGGGGCAGCCTTGCCATGCTTCCATCTTCATTCATGATCTCCACCAATACGCCGGCGGGTTCAAATCCGGCCAGCCTTGCCATATCAATGGTGGCTTCGGTATGGCCCGAGCGACGAAGCACCCCGCCCTTTTTTGCCCGCAGGGGAAATATATGCCCGGGTCTTCCCAGGTCTTCGGGTTTGGTATCGGGATTAACCAATGCCTGTATGGTCTTCGCCCTGTCGTGGGCCGAGATGCCGGTGGTGCATCCCTGGCCAAGCAGGTCGATGCTTACGGTAAAGGCTGTTTCGTGTAAAGAAGTGTTGTTTGAAACCATGGGTTGCAACTGCAGTTCATTGCATCTTTCTTCGGTAAGGGGAGCACATATAAGCCCCCTTCCGTACATGCTCATGAAATTGATGGTCTCGGGGGTAACGGTGTTTGCTGCCGCTATAAAGTCTCCTTCATTTTCACGGTCTTCATCATCCACCACGATCACTAATTTCCCTTGTTTAATATCTTCTATTGCGCTTTCAATACTATCTAACATAAATCGTAATTAGGGTGCAAAGTTAATCAGAATACCAGACCATAAGTTCCGGTTTTGGTAATTCTTTAATAAGCAGATTATATCTCTCCAATCGGCTTCATTTTACGATGCGTTGCCTTCGGTTTTTAATCGTCTTTTTTAGCCTTAAATGCAGCGGATATTAAGTTTTTGTTGCCCCCAATTTTGTTAATAAAAGTTAACAGAATTCGGCAATTATTCGCTTTCTTTGCCTTCGTAAAACCAAACTAATATGAATTTCAAGAAAATTTTACCGTTACTGATCACTTTGTTTGCCATTCCGGCTTTGCTGAAGGCGCAGGTAACCACCAGTAGCATATCGGGTACCGTTAAGCAGTCAAATGGGGAGGTTCTTGCGGGAGCAACCATTGTTGCCGTTCACACACCATCAGGTACCAGGTACGAAACCGTAAGTAACAAAAGCGGCGTATTCACCATGCCGGGTCTTCGTCCGGGTGGCCCATACACACTGAGTTGCCAGTTCACAGGAATGAAAAAACAGGATGTTGAAGACATTACATTAACACTTGGTGATGCGTATACTGTTTCTTTAACAATGGTTCCTTCTTCAACCACACTTACAGAAGTAGTGGTTTCGGGCGGAAGATCAGCTTCAAACCAAAAAACCGGAGCTTCCACCAATGTGGGTCAGCGCCAGATAATAACCTTACCTACCATTACCAGGAATATCACTGATTTTACCCGTCTTACCCCACAGGCGAACGGAAACTCAATTGGCGGAAGGGACGGTCGGTATAACAACTTTACCGTGGATGGAGCAAACCTGAATAATAACTTCGGCTTAAGTACCGATCCATTACCGGGTGGTAACAGCCAGCCCATTTCATTAGACGCTATTGAGGAAGTGAGTGTGAACATTGCACCGTCTGATGTTAGGCAATCGAATTTTACAGGTGCCAATATCGCTTCTGTTACAAAAAGCGGTACCAATAAATTCAAGGGAAGTGTTTATGGCTATTACAGGGACCAGAGTTTCATTGGTACCCATGTGGCAGGGTTAAAACTGGCAAAACAGCCCGATTCAAAAAGTACGGTTTATGGCGGAAGTATAGGCGGCCCCATCATCAAGAACAAACTGTTCTTCTTTGTAAATGCAGAAATGGAAAAAAGAATAGCTCCCCCGCTGACCTCTTTTAGACCAACCGGAGGTTCGGGTGGCAGCAATATCTCACAGGTAAAGATCGATTCGCTTATTAAATTTTCTAATTATCTTAAAAACACTTACGGGTATGAGACCGGCAGTGCTGATGGCTTGCCAAATGCAGAGATCAAGAACTACAAGTTGCTTGCCCGTGTTGACTGGAATATCAATACTGTTCACAAGCTCACACTGAAGTACAGTGAAATGGTGGGCGATGACGACAGGTTGATGTCGAACAGCGTACCCAATGGTGCCAATACCGGCGTGAACACCTGGACAACCAACCCACGTTTTGGGACCAATGCCATGGCATTTGAAAACTCCCAGTACAGCTTCCATGACCAGGTACGTACCGCAGCTATTGAGCTGAACAGCAACTGGAAGGGCAGGTTCTCTAACCAGTTTATAGCTACGGGTACCAAAATCCGCACTACCCGTTCAACTCCGGGCGGTGTGTTCCCATTCATTGATATTATGGGAGACCCAACGAAGAGTGGCGTTGCTGCAACCTATGCCGGTGGTGCAAAACAAAACTATATGAGTGCCGGCCAGGAAAATTTCTCAAACAACAACGATGTTAAAAACGACATCTACAACTTCACCGATAACTTCAGTATCTACCTTGGTAAGCATACTGCAACAATCGGAGGTTCTTATGAGTACCAGTATGTTGGTAATATGTTCATGCCAGCTTCACAGAGTTATTATGCGTTTGGCTCACTGGAAGAATTCATGAACCCGGCTTCGCACCCGATCGCTTATTCATATACTTTCTCCAGGATCCCAGGAAAAGAAACCGTTTATTCCGCCGAAATGAAGATCGGCCAGCTGGGCATTTATGCACAGGATGAGATCAACATTACCCCACGCCTGAAACTTACCTTAGGCCTGCGTGTTGATAAGCCGATCTACCCGACACAACCTTTAGAGAATCCTGCCATCACAGCACTCACTTTCCCCGACAGGTATGGTAACCCTACCAACTATTCTACAGGAATGTGGCCTAAATCAACTTTGTATTGGGCGCCAAGATTTGATATACGCTGGGATATGAATGGCGACAAAAGTATGATCGTTCGTGGTGGTTCCGGTGTATTCACCGGAAGGATTCCGTTTGTTTACCTGACCAATATGCCTACAAACAGTGGCATGTACCAGGTAAGCGTGGTTGCCAATGCTGCCCAGTTAAACCAGATCACTTTCAATCCTAATCCAACTGCATGGGCCTCATTATTCAGTGCTCCTGCCCCGGTTCCAAACTCCGCCGGCTTTGTATTAATAGATCCCAAATACAAATTCCCACAGGTTTGGCGTACCAATGTTGGGTTCGACAAGCGATTTGGCAAAGGCTGGACATTGACCATGGACGCTCTTTATACCAAAGACCTGAATGCTACCGTAATGCGTAATGCAAACCAGGTTGCCCCTTCGGGAACAGTTAACCTGGGCGGTTCTACCAGGCCAAGTTTTACCAATACCTCAACTGCTACCCGCAGGCTGTATAATGCTTATGCCAATGCCATCGTGCTGGAAAATAACAATGCCGGCGGATCATTCTCTTTTACCACCCAGGTATCTAAATCATTCAGCAAGGGTTTTTATGCATCATTGGCTTACACGTTCAGTCATGCAATGGATGTAACGGCTAACCCGGGATCAACCGCTTCTTCTACCTGGCAGTTTAATGCAACTGCCGGAACGCAAAATGATAAGGAACTGGCTCCATCACTTTTTGCCGTACCTCACCGTATAGTAGGTACATTCTCATACAGGAAAGAATTCCTGAAACACCTGGGTACAACCGTGTCTGTCTTTTATGAAGGTTCTCAGCAACAAGGAGGCAGGTTCAACTACATTTATGGTTCAGCCGGTGGTACAGCTCCAAGTGGTTTCAGCAATACAGCCGATATCAACTACGATGGCAACAGCTCTGACCTGATGTATATTCCAAAAGATCCATCACAGATCACATTCATACCGTTGACCGTTGGTTCTGGCGCTACCGCCGTTACATATACCGCCCAGCAGCAGAGTGATGCATTCTTTGCTTTTGTTGAGCAGGACAAATACCTGAGAAAACACAAGGGCATGGTTGCCGAAAGAAATGGTGTTTTATTTCCCTTCTATCACAGGGTTGATCTGAAGTTCCTGCAGGATATCTTCACCAACATCGGTTCCAGAAGGATGACGCTGCAATTCAGTGCGGATTGCCAGAATTTCCTGAACCTGTTGAACAAAGACTGGGGACTGCGTGATTTCTTTGTAGTGAATAACCCATTAAGGGCTACCAAGAATGCCACTACCGGAGAAGTAAGGTATCAACTGGCTACTTATACACCAAATGATGCACCAGCCGGTTCAAACCCGATACTTGTTGACAAAACATTTATCAGGAGCGCCTCTACTGCAAGCACATGGTCGCTTCAACTGGGCCTGCGTTTGATATTCTAAGTATAATACAAACACTCCATAAAAAAGGCTATCTGTTATGCGGATAGCCTTTTTATATACTGACTGTCATTCCGACGCAGGAGGAATCTCCTACTTAGGAATAAGATCCCTCACTATCGTTCGGGATAAAAGTACTGGTGATGTTTTTGTTCTCAAACGTTATTAAACCGTCATTTCCCCCACCCCCATTGCAGAAATTCTGGAAAGGCCCTGGCCCAGGTTGGCACATCGTGTTTGCCATCTTTGAGTTCGGTAAACCGGATAGCTGTGTCGCGGTTGTATCCTTTTTTAACAAGTTCACCGATCAAACTGATGGTATCGTCTATCGAATCAATCACCCCGTTGTTATTCCGGTCGGCTGTTTCATCGAGGGTTCCTACTTCAAAAAAGAATTTAAGCCAGGGAGCAGAATCCTTTTTTTCCCTTACCTGGCGGTGCATGATACGATCAGTGTCTTCATTAAAATCAGCATCGTCCTGGTCCTTGTCCCGCCACCATAATGAGCCACTGAATACGCCCGTCTTCACAAACTCCTGTGAATGATTCCATACAATATCCAATGCACATAACCCACCTAAGGAAAATCCTGCAAAGGATTTTTCACTGAATAAATAAATCCCCGATGCTTCCCGTATATAGGGCAGCAGTTCTTCAAAAATAAACCGGTTATACAACCCTGCCCGGGCACCCCGGCCTTTATAATCGAGCAGTTTTGCCGTGCCATATTCATTCTTCCTGTCTGTGCCGCAATGAATACCAACACAAAAGATATCTTCAAGTGAATCGCTTTCATACAATGATTCAAGTATCTCTTCAAAATTCATTGTACGCAGGTCCTGCCCGTCATTGATCAATAAAAGCGGGGGTATGCTGTTTGCTGGAAGGCGGGCGGGAACATAGAAGTCCACAATAACTTCCCGGCTAAGATGTACAGACCGGATCAGGTGTTCTTTTACGAGGATAGCGGCTGTCTTTTCTGCTGACATATCGCCAAAAATAAGAAAATACCCGGTATAAGTTAAATGCAAATGACAGTCAGGCAATGGTACAGTTTAAAAGTAATTCAAGTCACGTGCCAGGCCGGGCTTGCCGAAGCCATTTGAACCGCTACTCCTAAGCCGCCTTCGGC
>DAOLIP010000061.1:0-22714 GCA_035328475.1 Ferruginibacter sp. | reverse complement strand
CCCAGTCCTCCTGCCAGTATGATCGCTTCTTTGATCATCCGAAGTATTCGGCTTCTACCAGTTGACAGATGATATGCCCCAGCATGATATGACTTTCCTGTATACGTGGTGTATCGGTGGAAGGAACATTTATTAAGTGGTCGGAAAGCGCTTTCATCGTTCCGCCGGTTGCCCCGGTGAATGCAATGGTGGTCATTCCTTTTTCTTTGGCTACTTCGAAAGCATTGTAAATATTCTTGCTGTTGCCGGAAGTACTCAGGCCGATCAATACATCGCCTTTGTTTCCGATGCCTTTTATAAGCCTGGAATAAATAACGTCGTAGCTGTAGTCGTTGGCAACGGCTGTCAGGTACGACGTGTTGCAATGCAGCGCTTCGGCGGGCAATGCATCCCGGTCGGTATAAAACCGTCCGCTGAATTCGGCTGCCAGGTGCTGTGCATCGGCTGCGCTGCCGCCATTTCCGCAGAACAAAACCTTGTTGCCGTTCTTAAATGCATGTACGATCACCGCAATGCATTCCTTTACGGTGGTAAGCAGTTCTTCATTTTGTAAAACATCCTGCTTTACCTTGATGGAAGCCTGCACTATATTTTTTATAGAGTCCATAGTTATTAATTATACAGCCCAGGTGCTGAGCCCGTGCTTGGTGAACGAATAATCCCTGACCTGTCCGCCAAAATTATTCAATGTTTTTATAACGGCATGGCGGGTATTACCGGGACAGTAAAAGATCATGAACCCGCCGCCGCCTGCACCACTTATCTTTCCGCCGGTGGCACCGGCTTGTTTGGCAGCAACATATACTTTTTCAATATTATCGTTGCTGATATTGGCCGCCATATTCCGTTTCTGCTCAAAGCCATAATTAAGAATAACGCCGATCTCATCCAGCTTTCCCTGCAGAAGTGCTTCCTTCATCATCCTGGCCTGGTCTTTCAGGTGGTGCATGGCTTCAATGCTTTTTTCATTTTTCTCATTCACATTCTTTACCTGTTCTTTAATGATGGCGGCACTTTCCCTTGACGTAGCGGTAAAGTACAATACCAGGTTATTTTCCAGTTCGTGCAGGTACTGCGGCTTTATGCGAAGCGGATTAACGATCACTTTATCTCCGGCATAAAATTCCATGAAATTAACGCCGCCAAATGTGGCTGCATACTGATCCTGTTTACCACCGGCCAGTTTCAGATCATTGCGCTCAATATCGTATGCATATTTTGCAATGGCATATTCATCCATTTTTATTTTCCGCATTTCCAAAAATGCTCCGAGTACGGCTACCACCAGGGTAGAAGAAGTTCCTAATCCCGAACCAGCAGGTGCATCCACAAAAGTGGAAAGGCGGAAACCAGTCAATGGCACGGGATGATCTTTTTGAACCCGGTTGTAAACGCCTTTCAGCAGGTCGAGCGTTCCGTTGATGGGTAGTTGTTCCGCCAGGTCAAATGCCTGTTCTTCATCCCGGTCAAATGCCTGCACAATGATCCTGTTCTCAGCCAGTGGTTCAATAGAAGCATAGGCCGAAAGAGAAATAGTAGTATTTAAGATGGCTCCGCCAAACTGGTCGCTGTAGGGACTAACATCGGTACCGCCGCCGGCAAGGCCTATTCTTAATGGAGCTTTACTTCGGTAGATCATACAGCTATTTAAGGTCGCAATTTACTGTAAATAAGTTTAGCAGTTGCGAGGTTTAGATGTTTAGTGTGGATCTTTATAACCCCTAAACCTCTAAACATTCAAAATACTTTCCACCATCTTTGTCCAGCTTAATTTTTTCTTTTCTTCCAGCAGGCCGGGCATGAAATGATTTTCTCCTTTGTTGAAATACATAATGATCTTTTCTGCCAGTGATGCTGCCGTTGGTTCGGCTACCAGTCCTGCTTTATTATCCGGCACCATGGAAGGCAGTCCGCCTACATTGGTCACGATCATGGGCACTTCAAAATGATAGGCGAGGGGAGTAACACCGCTTTGGGTGGCATTGCGGTAAGGCTGCACCACTACATCTGCCGCACACATAAAATACTTCACTTCTTCATTGGGAATAAACCGTGTTTGCATTATCAAACTGTCCCGGATGCCTGATTGACTTATCAGCTCATCGTAAGGCTTCCTGTCTTCATAAAATTCGCCTGCAATGATCAGTTTGATCTGCGGGGTGTGATACATAAGACTGGTATCCTTTAATATCTTCATTGCATTCAACAAAATATCCAGCCCCTTATATTTCCTGATGAATCCGAAGTACAGTATTATTAGTTCTTCATTCTTAATTTTTAATTTCCCTCTTGCTTCTTCCTTTGAAATTTTTTCTCCGAAATTATCATACAAAGGATGAGGAACAAGTGTTGCCTGTTTGGCTGAAGTAAATGAACGCAGGTCGCTCATCACTTTTTCACTCATGGTGATGAATGCATCCACCGGTTTTATAAAATAACGGGTGAAGGCTTTGTCGCCCATTCGTTTTTCATGCGGAATGATATTGTCGGCAATGCAGATGATGCGGCTGTGCCTGTTTTTTTTGATGATGCGTAAAATGGTACCCAGGCACGGACCCATAAAGGGGAGCCAGTATCTTACTACTACAATATCGGCATTTAGTTTTTTTATTTCCCTGCCAACGCTGATCCAGTTAAAAGGATTTATAGAGTTGATCCTTGTTCTTATATCAAGGTTGAGTGGAGCAGGCTCATCAGTGAATTGTGTTTTGCCGGGGAAGAGAAAGCCGGGGTATTGTAAAGTGAAAGAATAGATACTTACAGAATGACCCTCATCCTGGAATTGTTTAGCCAGCCGTTCATTGAATGTTGTCATACCGCCGCCACGAAGAGGATGCGCCGGGCCGATGATGATTACATTCATAAACAGGAAGATTATTACAGACCGGTTTTCTTTTCTATTAAATAATTATTCCTTTCCGGCGAATTCCGGGAGATAAGTTCCCCGATAAACCCGGCAAGGAATAACTGCGAACCGATGATCATGGCCAGGATAGCAAAGAAGAACAGGGGCCGCTGTGTGAGTCCCGTCTGGTCGAAAAAGAATTTTGAAACGGTGAGATAAAGGAAAATACTTAAACCAAAAAGGAAGCATAAAGTACCCCACAGTCCGAAGAAGTGCATGGGTCTTTTGCCGAACTTGCCTACAAAGAAGATGGTCATCAGGTCGAGGAAGCCATTGACGAAACGGCTCCAGCCGAACTTGGTAACGCCGTATTTTCTAGCCCGGTGTTCCACCACTTTTTCGCCGATGTTGCGGAACCCCGACCATTTGGCAAGTACGGGCACATAGCGGTGCATTTCGCCGTATACTTCAATGCTCTTTATTACCTTTTTATTGTATGATTTCAACCCGCAGTTAAAATCATGAAGTTTAATTTTGCTCATGCCCCTGGCAGCAGCATTGAATAATTTGGAAGGGATATTTTTTGTGAGGGTATTATCGTACCGCTTTTTCTTCCAGCCGCTCACCAGGTCGTAGCCGCCTTCCACGATCATTTTACGCAGTTCGGGGATCTCATCCGGGCTGTCCTGCATATCGGCATCCATGGTGATCACCACATCGCCCTGTGCCGCTTTGAACCCTTCGTTCAAGGCAGCGCTTTTGCCATAGTTACGCTGGAATTTTATTCCCTTGATGTTTGCATTTTTAGTACGCAGTTGCTCTATCACATTCCACGAACCGTCGTTGCTGCCGTCGTCGATCATGATCACTTCATAGGAAAAATTATTTTCCGTCATCACCCGTTCTATCCAGGCCGATAATTCGGGCAACGATTCTTCTTCGTTATAAAGCGGTATTACTACTGAAAGGTCCATGCTGTTTGTTTATTGTTTTCTTTGACTTAAAAAACCGGCTCCTACAGCGGTTACCAGGGCACCCAATATCAGGTATTTGAACAAAGTTATGCCCAGCATCATGGGCATAAATATCTTCCGAAGCTGTGCGGCATTGCTTTCGATCTCTGCAGGCGTATGATTGCCTTCCGCCAGCAATAATTTATTATTTTCTGCAATACCCGATTCCCTGTAGGTAGTATCAAAGCTAAAAAAGATAAAGGTAAAGACCACCATTAATAAGGTAACCACCACAAATGTTTTAAACCCCGATGTAAAGTATTCCTTAAATGTTTTGGTCTCTGTATTAGCCTGCTTGAACGATACCAGGCTCCATAAAATTCCAGCCAGGTACACACTGTAAATAACATATTGCTCTTTACCATTGAGTGGCCATTTCAGGCCATAGAAAAAGAATAAGCTCAACCCGATCATCACCATGCCGGTGAGTAATCCTTTTTTAGCGGCGTTTAATTTTTGCAGCATAGTCTCAGTTCAATTGTACCTGGCCTTTATTGATGATGCCGATCACCTTCCCTTTCAGCTTCCTGCCGGTGAAAGGGGAATTTTTTGATTTTGACCGTATCATGTCTTCAGTAAAAACAAATTCTGTTGTTGGGTTAAACAAACTGATGCAGGCGGCTTCTCCAACTTTGATCTCCGGAACAGGCAGACCGAATAGTTTCCGTGCATTCACTGTCTGCATCTGTACAAAATTCTCCGCTGTCATTCCTGCCGTGATCACTGCTGCAAACAGGGTCTCCAGGCTTATCATGCCGGGTTTGGCGTATTCAAATTCACAGGTCTTGGCATCCCAGTGCTGCGGAAGATGATGTGAGGCAATGCAGTCGATATGCCCATCCAGTAATGCTTTGCACATGGCCATCATCTCTGTTTTATTGCGCAGCGGCGGGTTGAGTTTTAAATTGGTATCGTACTGCTGCAGGTCTTCGTCGCAGAAAAAAACCTGGTAAGGAGTGATGGAACAACTTACATTTATTCCTCCTTCTTTTGCCCGTTTGATATACTCCATGCTTTTGGGCGATGATACCCCGGTGAAATGAAGTTTACTGTCGGCATACCTGGTTAACTTAATATCCCTTGCCACCATCAGCTCTTCTGCCATAGCAGGTTTGCCGGGTAAACCCATTTGTGTGGAGATCAGTCCTTCATTCATTAATCCATTGGCTCCGATGCTGGTATCATCGGGTACCTGTATCACCATGCCATTCACTGTTTTTACATATTGCAATGCTTTCAGCAAGAGGCCTGCATTTTGAACCGGGTGAATACCATCACTAAAGGCAAGGGCGCCTGTTTGATGCATATCATACATCTCGGCCAGTTCTTTTCCTTCTGTTTTTTTGGTAATGGCGGCCATGGGATGAATGTTAACCGCCACCTGTTTTGCTTTTTGTATGATATAATCGATCTGTGATTTGCCGTCGGCAACGGGGTTTGTGTTCGGTATCAGCATCACATCGGTAAAACCTCCTGCTGCAGCGGCTTTAGCTCCCGATTCAATATTCTCTTTGTACTCAAATCCCGGGTCGCCAAAATCGGCAAACAGGTCCATCCAGCCGATGCTGACACAGAGACCTTTTTGCTCAACCACCTGGTTGGTTTTTTCGCTGATCGTGTCTGCAATCTTTGCGATCCGGCCATCATCAATTAAAATGTCTTTGATTTGTCCGTTAAAAGGAGAGGAGGGAGAAATTACCTGCGCTTGCTTGATTAATACCTTCATTTTTCAGGAGATTGGGCAAATATCCTAAAAAAAACTCAGGTTGCGAAACCCGGCTGAAAATAACCGGGGCTGGTTCAAAATAAGAACAGGAGCTGGAAAGCCCCTGTTTCAATCTAAATACACTGTTATTATGCTGTTACCTGTTTACTACTGTTACACCCGCTGTTTTCCGCATGAATACCAGTTCGGTGTCTTCCTCTGATGAAATAGCGATATTGCCGCTTGATACAAGGCTGGCCTTGCTTCCCTCCCTGATATATACATTGATCTTCTTCGACTGCAGTGTATTACCGGAAAATACCAAGGCTTCCTTTTTAAGAGATACTTTTTCCAGGTCTTTAACATGAACTTCTACCGTGATCTTCGACTTGTAATTGATGTCTCTTTTGGAAGTGATCTTCAATTCATTGCCTTCCACTTTCAGTTTAATGTCGTTGAACAATTTTGATTCACCTACCAGGTAAACGGTTCCGGCTTTTGCGTCATCAATGAGTACCACATCAATTTGTGCATCCACATCTAATTTGGTAAATGAGGCAACTTCTGTTTTTTTAACAGCAGACTTTTCTTCGGTTTGTGCAAACACTCCTGTTGTGGCAAAAAGGAGCAATGCGGTTAGTGTTGTTTTTACTTTCATGGCTTTTGTTTTTTATGGTTATACTAATAATGTGTCTGTTATGCCAGCATAGCCCCTTCGGTCAACGATTCGGTTACAATGCTGTAGCGGTCATAGGGCAGTTCGGCTTCGGCCAGCTGCATCATGCCGTTGAATACTTCATCCGGGGCCGTGTTCTTTACCTGTTTCAGCCAGTGAATGATCTCGTTGTTACTGAGCCCACGCATCATCCATACATTAAAGGCATTCAGCTGGTTGGCCGGTATCTTGGAAATGATCTGGATGGTGATGGCGTGCAGTTCCTCATCCGAAAAATGTTTCCAGAGTAATTGATTCAGCTGGCTCTCTTCTTTGGCCATGTGCTGCAGGTTGAAGGCAACAAATTCGGTATACGTTGCCCGTAAGGCACTGCCCAGTTCTTCTTTTTCAGCATCATTACCGGTTGCATTAAACATGTTGATGATGGCCGTGAGGCGGTTACTCAGTTCATGGTCTTTTACATGCTCTTCGGCAAAAAGACTGGCTACAGAAGGTTCCAGCGATTCGATGGTGTTTAAGATGTTATTATCTTCAGAATGGGCATGTTTGTCGAACAGCTCCACCACTTCGATGATGCGTGCGGCAATGAAATTTGCTTCCTTCTCATTACTGAAATCTGTTTGCTGCAATTGGATGGCTGTTTCATAAAGCAGGGCCCTTAATCCCTTATGAACCTGGTAAAAAATGTTGTAACGTTTCATGGCTGTGTTTTTAATGGTGATTGATAGAACAAAGTTGCAGTCAACAGAACAGCTAATCAATGTAAGGCTGAATGAAATGCAGAACCAGTGGGATGAATTGAGTGATTTACTCAGGCCCCGACTTCTGTTATTTTTTTCTTAACAGGGGAAATACCGGTTGGCTGGTACCCGGCTGCTTTCATGGCCCTTTCAGCCTGCAACAGGTGGCGCCGGATATGAGCTGTATAGAATAACAGCACATCGCCCAGTTTCAGTTTAATAAAAGGAGCAATGGAGATGGGGACCTTTATTCTGTTCAGGTCTCTTTTCTGTGAAAGAAGGATCAGTTGTTCCAGCTTTTCCAATTGGCCAATGAATTCGCTGAGCACCTGTGCCGTATTCAGTTGTTCTGCCGGGTGATGATCTTTGGGCGACCTCATTTTCTTTTTCGGCTTACCATCCAGGCCAGGGAGCATGAGCCGGTAAAAATAATTTCCCAGCAGGCCGCTTTTGAAATAGGTGTAATAGAGTTGTTTCTCTTCTTTGCCAATGGCTTTTTCCATGGCCGGAAGATAAAAACGGCCATAGCTGTTCAGATGCTCCAGGCATTGGGCAGCGCTCCATTTGCCGGGGCCCGGCTGTGCGGTGAAGAATTCGGCGGGCAGTTGCTGCCATTGGCTGATGATCTTTGCCAGTTGGGATTCTGTTTGTGCATACAAACCATCCAGTAGTTCTTTTGATAAATATTTCATGTTAATTAATTTTTGTGGATACAAAATTGTTGCAGCCGCAAAAATTAATTGTTGGTAAATACCAAGATTTTAGGAGTAATACCTGAACCACATAGGATCATAGGGCACATATATCTTGTTCCATGTGAACTGCTGGGTTTTCTATGTGTCTATGTGGTTCAAAAGATCACAACCGTACTTTTCCTAAAAGTTTGCTGAAGTTGGTGGCATCAATGCCCAGGTAATTGGCGATGTACTTGTGGGGGATGAGGTTGAGTATATGCGGACTCCGTTTCATCAGCGCCCGGAATTTTTCTTCAGCCGTAAAACACTGCACTTCAATCATTCTTTCCAGTACCCCGGCAAATGCATAATTGGTGGAAATGCGGATCAGGTGTTCAATGGAATGATGGGCCTTCATCAATTCATCCATTTGCTGAAAGGTTGTTTTCAAAAAAGTACAGGGCGTTAATGTCTCTACAAAAAAACGGGAAGGGGTTTGTGTAAGAAAACTATCGGCCACGCCGCCAAAGGAAGGGGCATACGTAAAAACGATCGTTGCTTCCCGGTCCTGCTCATCATAATAGTATACCCGTTGTATGCCTTCGGTGATGAAATAAAGATGCCGTTCGGCTTCACCGGCCCTGGTGAGGATGGTTTTGCGGGGAGCAGTATCCTGTTGCCAAACGGAGAGGAATTTATCCATTTCCGCATCACCCGGATCGTAGATAGCGAGCACAAATTTCCGTAACTGATCGGCCTGTGTCATAAATAAATATTGCTGTAAAAGTAGCGGTATAATTTATAAAGAGGCCCGCAGGGTGAGGTAAAAAGGAATTTCAATGTGCTCGGTGGATTGTTCCAGTATCAGTTGCGCCGCTTTTTCTCCCATCATCTGGAAATCGGTGGAGATGGTGGTGATGCCGTTGAGGATGATCTTTTTCAGCGGTGTTTCATTGTACGAGATCACTCCCACGTGTTTTCCCACTTTCATTTTTGTGGTGAGTATCTTTTCAATAAGATAAACCAGGTCGTTCTCCATCAGGTTAATATACACTTCGCCTTCTTTGATGGGTTCATTCTGCAGGTTGTGTATCACCTTATGGTTGAACGCATACTCCTGGCAAAAGCGGTAAAACCCTTCGAGTATCTCTTTGGGATGGTAAGTGTATTCCGGGAAAATGATCTTAATGGTATGGTATTTACTCAGTGCTGTATTGGCCTGCACCAATGCATTGTAAATGTCTTTTCCGAAATTTTCATATACTGCCGCATAATCTCCCGTAACACCGGGTACTACCTTATCCAGCAATATCAGTTTGTCTTTGGGAATGGTATTGATGATCTCCGAAACATTTTCCGCCGCATCCATAAAATGCGGGATGATCACATAATGGGTGTAATCCTGGTTTTGCCGGGTGATCAGTTTTTTAAAAAAAAGAAAATCGTTGTTGTAAATATAAAAATCAATGGCCGCAAGGTCGCCGAGAGATGCTACAAAAGCATCGTAAATGATCTTTTTGTGCGGACTCAGTTTATTGAACAGCAAAAATATCTTCAGCTTCTGGTTCAGTTCCACACTCTTTACAAAATATCCCTTGCCCGGAACCGAACCGAGGATGCCGTTTTTCTTCAGGTGCTTATAACCCTTTTCTGCCGTATCGCGGGATATCTCAAACTCAAAACTCAGTTCATTGATGGAGGGCAGCACATCGTTCTGTTTTAATACACCGGAGGAAATGGCCTTGATGATGCAGTTGGCCAGTTGCAGGTACTTGGGTGTGGCCGAAAAATAATCGATCAGGAGGTAATTGAAAATAGTGCCGTGTTTCATGCCGCAATCATTGAGATATTGGCCAAACTTACAGCAATTTTAAAAAAACTGCCTGTATTTATGACGGGAACTGTTTGTGCAACCATGACAGTACATGATAGGCAGTACTGGAGATACTTTTACCTTTATGGCTCTCTATTGCTTCATGTGAAAAAAGGATCAAAATGGGTGTCATACTTGGCGTTGTCTTTCATTTTATAGGCGGATTTGCTTCCGGAAGTTTTTACATGCCTTACAAAAAGGTGAAGCAATGGAGCTGGGAAAGTTTATGGATCACGGGCGGGTTATTTTCCTGGCTCATCGTACCGCCCCTGGCTGCTTATCTTACCATCCCCGGTTTTATGGATATTATCCGTGGCGCTTCATCAGAAGTTGTTGGTACCACTTTTTTAATGGGACTTTTATGGGGTATTGGCGGACTGACCTATGGCCTCGGTGTAAGATACCTTGGTGTTTCGCTTGGCAGTTCTGTCATTTTAGGCCTTTGTTCCTTTTTCGGCGCACTGGTTCCTTCTGTGTATTATTATATCAATCCCAAAGAAGGAAAAGATACCATCGCTGATCTCTTTGGTACCACCTGGGGTCAGTTCGTACTGGTGGGATTGCTGCTTTGTATCGTAGGGATTATTATCAGTGGTAAAGCTGGCGGTATGAAAGACAAAGAACTGGGAGGCGCAAAAGTGGATGCATCGGGCAGTGAATATAAAATAACCCTGGGTCTGGTACTGGCGGTTATCTCCGGTGTGCTGAGCGCCTGTTTCAGTTTTGGTATTGAAGCGGGAACTACTATGGGCGAAGCAGCCAATGATGCCTGGAAAGCAGCCAATCCCGGCCAGGGAGAATTTCTTTTCAGGAACAACGTGATATTTGTTGTGATCCTCTGGGGCGGATTGACCACTAACTTTATATGGTGTATGATCCTGAATGCACGGAACAGATCATTCGGAGATTATACCAATACCAAAACGCCTTTGCTGAAGAATTATTTACTCTGCGCACTCGCCGGAACCACCTGGTTCCTTCAATTCTTTTTTTATGGAATGGGAGAAAGCAAACTGGGTAACGGTGCCAGCAGCTGGATACTGCACATGTCTTTCATCATACTGGTTGCCAATATGTGGGGTATCATCTCCAACGAATGGAAGGGAGTGAGTAAGAAGACAAGAAATACAATTATAGTAGGTATTGCAACCATCATACTTTCTGTACTCATAGTGGGTTATGGAAACCGGTTGCATGAAGATTTAAAAGAGCAACAAAAAAATAATACTGTATATGTCGGCAATAGTTCAAAACTTTAAACATGTAAGTTACCTGTGGGATGAGGCAACAGCCGCAGCAATGGCCGGCGATGAAGTGGCCTTGCTGGTATACCGTTCCAATTTGCTGGGAGCTGATCTGCGTTTGACAAATTATGGTGGAGGTAACACATCCTGCAAAGCAGTCACCAAAGATCCGCTCACAGGCAATGAAACAGAAGTGATGTGGGTGAAAGGAAGTGGTGGCGACCTGGGAACGATGAAGCGAAGCGGACTGGCGGCCTTGTATGTAGACAGGTTACGCAGCTTAAAGAATGTATACCGTGGTCTTGAGTTTGAAGATGAGATGGTGGAACTGTTCAATCATTGTATTTACGACCTTGCTTCCAAAGCGCCTTCGATAGATACGCCTTTGCATGGCTTTCTTCCGTTCAAACACATCGATCACCTGCATCCCGATGCGGCCATTGCCATTGCTGCGGCAAAAGACGGCGAACGCATCACCAAGGACTTATTCAATGGTACCATTGGCTGGGTGCCCTGGCAAAAGCCCGGTTTTGATCTTGGATTGAAACTAAAAAAATGTTTGGATGAAAATCCCGGCATACGGGGCATCATGCTGGGTTCGCACGGCTTATTCACCTGGGGCGATACGGCCTATGAAAGTTATATAAACACCTTAGAAGTAATTGAACGTTGCGCCCAGTACCTGCAGGATCATACCGGGAAAAAGAGAGCGGTGTTTGGTGATGCTAAAATGAAATCATTACCGGCAGAACAGAGACTGCAGCAGGCGGCAAAGCTGGCGCCGGTATTAAGGGGACTGTGTTCATCCCATATAAATATGATCGGTCATTTTACCGATGATGAAAGAGTGCTGGAGTATATCAATTCAAACGACCTGGAGAGGCTTGCACCGATGGGTACCAGTTGCCCAGATCATTTTCTTCGTACAAAGATCAGCCCGCTGATCGTTGCATTAACGCCGGATGAAGATCTTACTACTGCAACAGCTGTTAAAGAAAAACTGGTTCCGCAGTTTGAAGCATACCGGAAAATGTACACGGATTATTACAATACGTGCAAACATGCGAACAGCCCGGCTATACGTGATGCCAACCCGGTTGTTATTCTTTACCCCGGTGTAGGCATGTTCACCTTTGCAAAAGATAAACAAACAGCGAGGGTAGCTTCGGAATTCTATATCAATGCCATCAATGTAATGAAAGGGGCGGAAGCCATTTCGGAATATACATCCTTGCCCAGGCAGGAAGCGTTCAATATTGAATACTGGTTGCTGGAAGAAGCAAAGCTGCAGCGCATGCCCAAACCAAAAGCATTGTCGGGAAGGATCGCTCTTATTACCGGAAGTGCCGGCGGAATTGGTAAGGCCATTGCCAAAAAATTTGCGAACGAAGGCGCCTGTGTCGTCATCAACGATAACGATGCCTCCCGCCTGGAACTGGCCAAAGAAGAATTTAAAAAACAATACGGGGCCGATGTGTTTACCGCAGAGTTGCTTGATGTTACCGACGCAGCCACCATCGCCCATGCATACGCTGCCGCAGCCCTTGCTTTTGGTGGGGTAGATATTGTAGTGAACAACGCAGGACTATCTATCTCTAAACCCATTGAAGAACATACGGCAAAGGACTGGGATATTTTATATGATGTATTGGTGAAAGGACAGTTCCTGGTAACACAGGCAGCCGTAGAAGTAATGCGCAAACAGAACAGGGGAGGCGATGTGATCAATATTGTAAGTAAGAATGCATTGATGAGCGGGCCCAACAATGCCGGTTATGGTTCGGCAAAAGCGGCACAGTTGCACCTGAGCCGGTTAAATGCAGCCGAGTTAGGAAAAGACGGCATTCGTGTTAATGTGGTAAATCCCGATGCCGTGATCAGCGACAGCAAGATATGGGAAGGGGCCTGGGCCGAAGGAAGGGCAAAAGCCTATGGAGTAAAGGTAGAAGAGTTGCCGGCATTTTACGCCAAGCGTACCTTGCTCAATGAGATCATTAACCCGGGAGATATTGCCGATGCCTGTTTTGCCTTTGTGGGCGGACTTTTGAATAAATCAACCGGTAATGTATTGAATGTGGATGGCGGAGTAGCCGCTGCATTTGTCAGATAGAAAACAAACTAAGTTTATATAGCAAGCAATCCAAGGGTTGATGATTGTCTAGTCTGTCAACCCATTTTTTTAAACTTGGTTCTTTTATAAATTATTGGTTGCCGCGATTTTTTCAACCGGCACCGGAAGAAGGTAATTTTCTCATATGCGTTAGTTTGGGGCTGATGACAGCACTGGCTTATCAGCCCTTTTTTTAAACCCCGGTCAATGGAAAGAGCAGCATTTAAAATGCAGTTACATAAAGGATGTGCGGAGGAGTATAAAAAACGTCACGTTGCCTTATGGCCCGAACTGCAGCAGTTGCTGAAAGAAACAGGGATAAACGACTACTCTATTTTTTTAGATGAAACCACCCACAGTTTATTCGGCGTATTAAAAGTAAAAGATGCTGCCACATTGAAGGAATTGCCCGCTCACCCCGTGATGCAAAAATGGTGGGCCTATATGAGTGATATCATGGAAACCAATTCAGATAATTCTCCGCTAAGCATACCTTTGAAAGAAGTTTTCTTTTTGCCATAGGAACCTTGCTCCTAAAAGGGGAAATTGGAGAAGAATTATGCGAAGATTAATGTTATAAAATGTAAATTATATAAGATACGGAATCTGCTCCTTCTCCTAAAGGAGAGGGTTGGGGTGAGGTAAAATAAATGGAAGCAGAGAAGATATCGGCGTAGTAAATACTGGTTAACTTAATGTTTTTATAAATTACAACCGACACATGTTATTAGATAAACAACTTATTGCCGAAAATAATAGTAAAGAAATTGATAAGCACAAGAGCAACTTCAATTTTACTTCAGAGGGAATTTCTAATATAAAAGAGATCCTTGAAAAATTAGTTGCTTTCCAGATCGCCATACCAAGCTGGGCCCTGGGTACAGGCGGCACCCGCTTTGGCCGGTTTGCCGGTGGCGGAGAACCCCGCAGCCTGGAAGAAAAAATTGAGGACGTTGGTTTATTGCATGCATTGAATCAATCAAGCGGCGCCATATCCCTGCATATTCCCTGGGATATTCCAACAGATGGCAATGCGATCCGGTCATTGGCCGAACAGCACGGGTTAAAATTTGATGCGGTTAATTCAAATACCTTCCAGGATCAGCCTGGTCAGCCGCACAGTTATAAATTCGGTTCGCTGCAGCACGTAGATGCTGCTGTTCGCCGCCAGGCCATTGATCATAATATTGAAGTGATCAAACAAGGTGCTTCACTGGGATCAAAAGCATTAACGGTGTGGCTGGCCGATGGGTCCTGTTTTCCCGGCCAACTGAATTTCCGCGGCGCTTTTCACCGAACATTAGAAAGTTTGCAGGAGATATATAAGGCTTTGCCTGCCGATTGGAAAGTGTTCATTGAATACAAGGCATTTGAACCTAATTTCTATTCCATGTCGGTGGGAGACTGGGGACAATCCTATTTATATGCATCCAAACTGGGGCCCAAAGCGTATACGTTGGTAGATCTTGGCCATCATCTTCCCAATGCAAACATCGAACAGATCGTTTCCCTGCTGATGATGGAAAATAAACTGGCGGGTTTTCATTTCAACGATTCAAAGTATGGCGATGATGACCTTACCGTTGGCAGCATCAACCCCTACCAGCTCTTTCTCATTTTCAACGAACTGGTGGAAGGCATGGATGCAAAAGGAATGAACCATGCCGCAGACCTTGCCTGGATGATCGATGCATCGCATAATGTAAAAGATCCGCTGGAAGACCTGTTGCAATCCATTGAAGCCATTATGATCGCCTATGCACAGGCATTGCTGGTTGATACAACTGCATTGAAAAATGCACAGCAGGAAAATGATGTGGTACGGGCGCAGGAAATTTTGCAGGCAGCTTACCGTACCGATGTCCGGCCGTTGATAGCCGAAGCAAGGATGATGTCGGGCGGCGCATTAAAGCCGCTGGAATTATTCCGTTCGCTGAAGATCAGGCAACAGTTAATTAAAGAGCGGGGTGTTAAAACGATCGCCACAGGTTTATGACCAGTACCGTGATCGCCATATTTGATATTGGCAAGACCAATAAAAAATTCTTTCTGCTGGATGAAGGATATAAGATCGTATTGGAACGAACCGTTCAGTTTGATGAGATCAAAGATGAGGACGGCGATGCCTGTGATGATGTGAACAGGCTTACTGAGTGGGTCATCAATACGCTTACCGAGGTTTTACAGTTTAAAAAATTTGATGTCAAAGCCGTGAATTTTTCTGCGTACGGCGCCAGCCTGGTATATATTGATGAACAAGGCAAAGTACTGGCCCCTTTGTATAATTATCTCAAGGCCTATCCCGAAGCTTTAAAGAATGAATTGTATGAAAAATACGGCGGCGCCGAAAAGCTTTCATGCGAAACTGCTTCACCCGTGCTGGGCAGTTTAAATTCCGGCATGCAGTTGTATCGCATGAAGCTGGAAAAGCCCGGCCTGTACCGGGAGATGAAATATGCCCTGCACCTGCCGCAGTATATCAGTTTTCTTATTTCTCAACGATCTTTATCAGACATAACAAGTATTGGTTGCCACACACAGTTGTGGGATTACGGGAAAAAAAAATACCACCATTGGGTAACAACCGAAGACATTGATAAAAAACTGGCGCCCCTGGTACCGGCCTATGAAACCGCCGCCGTTGTTTTTTGCGGACAAACAATAAAAGCCGGGCCAGGCCTGCACGACAGCTCTGCAGCACTGATCCCTTACCTGTCGGTATTTAAAGAGCCCTTTGTATTGATCTCTACCGGCACCTGGTGCATTTCATTGAACCCGTTCAACGATACGCCGCTCACCAACGATGAGTTGAAAAAGGATTGTCTTTGTTACATGGAATACCACGGCAGGCCTGTTAAAGCATCCCGTTTATTTGCCGGGCACGAACATGAGCTGCAGGTAAAAGAACTGGCAACGCATTTTAATAAGCCTGTTGACTTTTATAAGGGAGTAAAATACGACGGAACGGTTGTGACGGCATTGCAAAGGTCATATCGTTTTGAAAAGCAGGCATACGAAAACAACGGGCACCTGTCGTCCTCTGGTTTTGGAAAAAGAGAACTGGACGGGTTTAAAAATTATGAAGAAGCCTATCATTGCCTGATGCTTGATATCATGCAACAACAACTTGCCGCTACCCAATTGGTCATCACGGGTTCTGCTGTTAACCGCATCTTTGTAGATGGCGGGTTCGGCAATAATGCAGTATACATGCATTTGCTCGCTCTTTCATTTCCCGATATAGAAGTATATGCGGCTTCGGTGGCCCAGGCAACCGCCATGGGTGCGGCATTGGCAATACATACTGAATGGAATACACATCCCGTTCCTGCCGATATGGTGAAGCTGGAATATTATAAGATCACGGAAGCGAAGTATATAAATTGAAGAAATGAAAACAGGCCTATTCATTCCCTGTTATATCGACCAGTTCTATCCCAATGTTGCCATTGCAACCATGCAGTTGCTGGAGAGATCCGGTTGTGAAGTGGTTTACCCGCTCAACCAAACCTGTTGCGGCCAACCCATGGCCAACAGCGGCTTTGCTGCTTTCTCAAAAGGCTGCGATAAAAATTTTGTGCAGAATTTTTCAGGGGTTGATTATATCGTAGCTCCCTCTGGCAGTTGTGTGTTGCATATCAAAGAACACCTGCAGGATGAAGATGAACAAAAAGCAACCTACATTAAGCAGCATATCTATGAACTCACAGAATTCTTAACCGATATTTTGAAAATAGAAAAACTGGATGCTGATTTTCCGCATAAGGTCGGGTTGCATATAAGTTGCCATGGGCAAAGAGGTTTAAACCTGTCTTCCATGAGCGAACTAATGGAACCATCTTTCTCAAAACCCGAACGATTGCTGGGTATGGTAAAAGGTTTGCAATTAGCAAAGCCAAAACGCAGCGACGAGTGCTGTGGCTTTGGCGGAACCTTTTGCGTATTTGAAGAAGCCGTATCTGTAAAAATGGGAAAAGACCGCATTCGTGAACATGCCGCAAATGAAGTGGAATACATTACTGCTGCCGATACCAGTTGCCTGATGCACCTGGAAGGAATTTTAAAAAGACAGGGCAGCAGCGTTAAAACAATTCACATTGCAGAAATACTAAACAGCAGCAAGGCATGAGCGTACCATTACACTCCAAAGCAGCTGCCGCCTTTATTAAGGACGAACCAAGAACCGACTGGCATGATGAGACCTTATGGTTTGTTCGGGAAAAAAGAGATAAAGCGGCGCATGGCGTTGCCGAGTGGGAGCAGTTGAGAGAATGGGCTTCACAAATAAAAGAGCATACACTTTCCAACTTAGACAAATACTTGATTGCATTTGAAGAAAAAGCAGTGGCTAATGGAATTGCCGTTCATTGGGCCACTGATGGGAAAGAACACAATGAAATTATCCTGGAGATCATTCGCAAAAATTCCATTCAAAGAATAGTAAAGAGTAAATCCATGCTTACCGAAGAGTGTGGTTTGAATGAATACCTGCATGAAAAAGGGATTGATGTGGTGGATACCGACCTGGGAGAAAGAATTGTTCAGTTCAGGGATGAACCACCAAGCCATATCGTGTTACCTGCCATACATTTAAAAAAGGAAGACGTAAGCGAAACCTTTCACCGGCATCTTGGAACAGAAAAAGGAAACAACGATCCCCGGTATTTAACCGAAGCAGCCCGGCAGCATCTGCGAAGTAAATTCATCGAATCAGACCTGGCCATTACCGGGGTGAATTTTGCTGTGGCTGAAACAGGAGGTTTTGTAGTTTGTACCAACGAGGGCAATGCCGATATGGGCGCTCATGCAGCTGCGGTGCATATTGCATGTATGGGTTTTGAAAAGATAATTCCTAAGGCAGAACATCTTTCTGTTTACCTGCGCCTGCTGGCAAGAAGTGCAACGGGTCAGCCCATCACCACCTATTCAAGTCATTTTCATAAACCCAGGAAAGGGCAGCAGATGCATATCGTTATAGTTGATAACGGAAGAAGCAAACAATTAGGCCGGCCCGATTTCAGGAATTCGTTGAAATGTATACGTTGCGCTGCCTGTTTTAATACCTGCCCGGTTTACAGAAGAAGCGGCGGACACAGTTATCATACGGCCGTGGCCGGGCCCATTGGTTCCATACTTACGCCCAACATCGATATGAAAGCAAATGCAGATCTTCCCTTTGCATCCACTTTATGCGGTTCCTGCAGCAATGTTTGCCCGGTTAAGATCGATATTCATCAGCAGCTGTGGAAATGGCGGCAGGTGATCGCTGCCGAAGGATATGTTTCGCCTGGAAAGAAAGCGGGTATGAAGGGAATGGCGTTTGTTTTATCCCGGCCGGCATTGTACCGCTTCAGCGGAAAAGCAGCGAGGTGGTTTATGCAGACCTTTCCTTTTTTGTTCCGAAGTAAAAAACTAAATCCCTGGTACAGGCAACGGGAAATGCCGAAACCGCCTGTACAAAGTTTTCGTGACTGGTATAAGAAGAATAAAACACAATGAGTACAAGAGAAAAGATATTAACTGCCATTGCAGCGAATAAACCTGCATTAACTGATTTGCCTTTTGTTGATCTGCTGCAGGTGACGAATTATGGTGACCCGGGTGCAAAATTTATCAGTACGCTTGAAAGTATTGGCGGAAGTGTGCATGCATTACAAGATTTGCAGCAATTGGAACAGGAAATAATACAGGAAAAGGAAAAAGGTCTTCTTGTGCTGAATGCCATTGATGGGATAGAAAATTCAATCAATGCCTGGCCGGCAACAGGTATGGAACCGGTACACAAGGCCTGTATAAAAGCAAGCATTGGGGTGGCAGAGAACGGCGCTGTTTGGATCGGGGAATCGCAAATGATCAACCGGTTATTGCCTTTTATATGTCAGCACCTGGTGGTTGTACTGGAAAAAGACAAGATTGTTTCCACCATGCACCAGGCTTACCGGCAGGTAAATACTTTTGAGGAAGGTTTTGGCGTATTCATTGCAGGGCCTTCCAAAACGGCGGATATAGAACAGTCGCTGGTGATCGGGGCGCATGGGGCAAGGAGTATGACCGTATATCTTTTGAATGTAAAATAAATTGCAGGCCGGGGCATCGATGAAATTTCCATCGTATCTTAAGCCTTGATACTGTACAGGGAGAACGATTGTTTAAATGAACCAAAATAAACTGCCATACATATGAGTAAGCCGAATAAATACCTGTTGCCTTTTATCCTGGTCACGAGTTTGTTTTTTTTGTGGGCCTTCCTGCATAATATCAATCCCATATTAATACCTCATTTAAAAAAAGCCTGCCGCTTAACCGATACACAATCGGCCTTTATCGATACGGCTGTTTACCTGGCTTATTTCAGCATTGCGTTGCCGGCGGGCTGGTTCATGCACAAATACGGGTATAAGAAGGGGATCATTTTCGGCTTGCTGTTATATGGTATCGGTACGCTGCTTTTTTTACCGGCGGCATCTTCCTTGAACTATTCTTTCTTCCTGCTGGCGCTTTTTATCATTGCCAGCGGCGCCACTTTTTTAGAAACAGTAGCCAATCCATACATCACAAAACTGGGGGATGAAAAGACATCTGCACAACGGCTGAATTTTGCCCAGTCATTCAACGGGGTAGGAGCTTTTATAGCGCCGATCATAGGCGGACAAATTATTTTATCAGGCATTGAACACAGCCCCGAAGAACTGAACCAGATGGAACTGGCCGGCACTTTAAATACTTACCTGCAATCAGAAGCGGCTACGGTCAGGATACCTTATCTCATCATTGCCGTGGTTGTATTTTTGCTGGTGGCTCTTTTCTTTGTCACCAAATTACCAGAGGGCGAGAATAGCGAAGGAGATGAAGCCCATTCTTTTTCATTCAATGTATTCAGGCACCGGCACGTTACCTGGGCGGTGATTGCCCAATTCTTTTATGTGGGCGCCCAGGTTTGCGTGGGAAGTTTTTTTATCCGGTTCTCAAAATATGTAATGGATATGCCCGAGAAGGAAGCAGCATTCAAATGGGGTTCTATTGCCATGGTAGGGTTTATGGTGGGCAGGTTCACCGGTACGTTCTTTATGCGGTACATCAAACCCGAAAAATTATTGGGATTGTATGCGGTCATTAACATCCTGTTAATGTCGTTAGCAACTTTCAGCCACAGCAGCGTGGCCGTATATGCATTAATAGCTGTGCCGTTCTTTATGTCCATCATGTTTCCCACTATTTTTGCATTGGGCATTAAAGGACTGGGGGAGGAAACAAAGATCGCATCCTCCTTCATTGTAATGTCGATCGTAGGCGGGGCGTTGTTCCCTTTATTGATCGGCAAGATATCGGATGCAACCGGTGGCAATATTCAATTGGGATATATTGTTCCGATGATCTGCTTTGTGGCAGTGGCTTTGTTTGCATGGAAAGGACACCAGGTAAAACCAGTTAATTAATTTATGAAACGATATTGTCTTGCATTGGATCTAAAGGATGATGAAGCATCGATAAGGGAATACGAACTGTATCATCAAAATGTATGGCCTGAGATACTGGATAGCATTAAAGCATCCGGTATCAGGCACATGGAGATATACCGTACCGGCAACCGGCTTTTCATGATCATGGAAACGGAGGAAGGATTTAGTTTTGAGCAGAAAGCAAAAGCCGATGAAGAAAATAAAAAGGTTCAGCAATGGGAAGAACTGATGTGGAAATACCAACAGGCCTTGCCCGGCAGCAAAGCAGGAGAGAAGTGGGTGCTGATGGAAAAGATTTTTGAGGTATAGACCTCACCCCAACCCCTCTCCTTGAGGAGAGGGTACTGGAAGATCGAAGCGAAGATTTGAAGATAGAATACTGCTTGAATTGTTGATGAAGAAAGAAGTAGTGTAGATGTGGAAGAAAAAAGGTCTGGATATAAGATGAAGCACCGTCCTTCTCCTCCAGGAGAAGGATAAGAGGATGAGGTTGATGAGTAAAATTATTGTAGTACAAGAATCGACCCGGTAAATAAAAATAAAAAACATGTTCAGTCTTAAAAGTAAAACAGCTGTGATAACAGGTGCCGCCAGCGGTATCGGTAAAGCAGTGGCCCTTGTATTTGCAAAACAGGGAGCCGCCGTGCATTTGCTGGATATGAATGCGGAAGCCCTGGCTGCTGCTGTGGAGGAAATAAAAAGATCAGGAGGTAATGCAATAGCTTATCAACTGGACGTAACCAGCCAGTCTGCAGTAAAATCCGTATTTGAAAAGATAGGCAGGGTTGATATACTGGTGAATTGTGCCGGCATATCGCATATTGGTAAAGCAGATACCACCAGTGAAGAAGACTTTGACCGGGTGTATAAGGTGAATGTGAAAGGAATGTATAATTGTCTGCATGAAGCAATACCAGGGATGAAAAAATACAAGTGTGGTGCTATTATTAATATGGCATCCATTGCAAACCACGTTGGACTGGAAGACCGCTTTGCTTATAGTATGAGCAAGGGAGCGGTGGTGGGCATGACCTTGTCGGTGGCAAGGGATTACCTGCATGACGGTATCCGGTGTAATTCTGTTTCGCCGGCGAGGGTGCATACGGCATTTGTGGATAATTTCCTGGCAAAGAATTACCCGGGTAAGGAACAGGAGATGTTTGACAAACTATCCCGGTCGCAGCCCATTGGCCGCATGGCAAAGCCGGAAGAAGTGGCACATCTTATTCTGTATTTGTGTTCTGATGAGGCCTCTTTTATTACAGGATGCGATTACCCGATCGATGGCGGGTTTTTAAAATTGAATAATTAGCCCTATCCCCTAAAGGGAAAAGCAGAAGATTGTTGCGGGTAGAATGAATTAAAAATTAAACTGAGTATATGAAACTGATCCGCTTTGGCGAAATGAATAAAGAGAAACCAGGCGTCTGCCTTAATGATACGAATTATGATGTGTCGGGTTTTATTAATGATTACAACACTGTTTTTTTTGCAAACGGAGGGCTTCCCCACCTGGCCTGGATGGTGGAGCAACACAAAACAATGTTGCCGAAAGTGCCGGCTGGTACAAGGATCGGTTGCCCGGTGGCCAATCCTTCAAAAATTGTTTGTATTGGTTTGAACTATGCCGATCATGCCAAGGAAACCGGGGCTGCTACGCCGCCTGAGCCCATCATTTTTTTAAAATCAACTACATCCATCAGTGGACCTAACGATAGTATTGTTATTCCTAAAGATTCGGTTAAAACAGATTGGGAAGTGGAGTTGGCTGTTGTAATAAGTAAGAAGGCAAGTTATGTGGATGAAGACAAGGCGATGGAATATGTGGCGGGATATGCGTTACATAATGACGTAAGCGAACGGGAGTTTCAGTTAGAGAGAGGCGGTACCTGGGATAAGGGAAAGGGCTGTGATACATTTGCACCACTAGGCCCGTATTTAGTAACAGCTGACGAGGTAAAAGATGTAAATGATCTCCGGCTTTGGTTAAAAGTTAATGATAAACTTATGCAGGATGGAACCACGGCCAACCTGATCTTTGGTATTCCGTTCTTAATCGCTTATATCAGCCGGTTCATGACCTTATTGCCGGGTGATATCATCTCTACAGGCACGCCGGCCGGTGTTGGACTTGGATGTAAACCTCCCGTATATTTAAAGCAAGGTGATGTAGTGGAACTGGGTATTGATGGATTGGGTACATCAAAGCAACATTGTGTTGCGTATGGTGGGCAGTGATGGATATTATCCTTGAGTTAATTCAGCAGATATTTACTTAAATAAAAATCTCTACTAAATAAGTAGAGATTTAAGTTGTCGGGACGATCCCGATTACTATCGGGACGATCACACGCCAATAAAAAATCTCTACTAA
>DAOLIP010000060.1:0-22851 GCA_035328475.1 Ferruginibacter sp. | reverse complement strand
GATAAAAGAACTCCTGACGAAACAACCATATCATCCGGTCATGAAGGAACCGGTGCCGATTCGCCTGAAACACTTACCCCGCAAATGAACCAGTTTGTGAAGATGATAGACATGAAACAGGAAGAGCTGAAAACACTGGCAACCGAACAACCGGAACTTTATAAGAAGTTCACCACAGACCTTAACCAATTGGACAGTTCATATAATACCCTGAAAACACAGCTCAACGCAGCCCCCAACCGGGAAATGCTGCTGGAAGCCATGATCCAGAACCTGCAGCTGCAGCTCAGTGTGCTGAATCAGCAATTAAACATCATCAATCAAATAAAACAATCAAAAAAGAATAGCCATGAAAAGATTGACCAGGCCATTTAAGATATTACTGCCCCTGGCAGTAATGTTGCAGGCAAACCTGTTTGCGCAGGATAATGAGAATGACAACAAAAACGACAGCAAAAAAAAGTACGAGTTTGTAAAAAAGAAAAGCGTGAACAAATCGTACAACGTTTCTTCTTCCGACAAGCTGAATATTGAAAACTCATTCGGCTCGGTGGAAGTGCGTACCTGGGATCGCAATGAAATAAAAGTAGATGTGGATGTGGAAGTATCGGCCAATACCGAAGCACTGGCACAAAAACTTATTGACCGGATATCGGTGACCGATTCAAAAAGCGGCCGGGATATCTCCTTCAAGACCGACATGAAGGATATGCACAATTCAAAAGGAGATAAAGGCGACCGCAATGAAAAGAGTACCATGCATATCAATTATGTAATTTCTATGCCTGCGGGTAATCCACTACGCATAAAAAATGAATTTGGTTCCACTACGGTGCCGGATTACAGGGGAGAAGTGGACCTTACAAGTAAATTCGGTTCACTTACAACCGGCAACCTGACCAGTATAAAAAGCATCAATGTGGAGTTTGGGAAAGCCAACCTGGCCAATATCACCAGTGCCCCGGTAACTATCAAATTCTCAAAAGCGGTTATCTCGAAACTATCTGGCTCTGTTAAACTCAACCTGGAATTCTGCAGCAGCGTACGACTGAATTTAGACAACAACCTGAATAGTCTTGACCTGAAGACATCTTATTCAACCGTTAACCTTAAACCGGTAGGAGAGATACCGGTTTCCTATACCATTAACACCAGTTTTGGTTCTTTTAAAAATACCAGCAACGTAAAATTCACCAGCGATGAAGATGGAGAAGATAGTAAGCACGGAGTTAAGTTTGATTATGAGTACTCAGGCAAGTCGGGCAATGGCAGCATCCCGGTTAAAGTAAAGAGCAGTTTTGGAAAGATCATCGTAGGAGAAGCTTCTGAAGAAGAAATGAAGAGCAAGGATAAAGAAAAAAAGAAGGATAAATCAAGAACGTAATCTTTACAAGTATAGCCCCGAATAGCAAAAGGTTTGTGATTAATCACAGACCTTTTGTATTTTTAAAGAACAAAGTAAGTACATGAAACTGCTCACCAGGATACGGTTACTCATCCTGTTCTTTATGATTGCATTGATCGTCAGCGGGGCCACGGCCATGCCTGCGGAAACGGGTTTGCGCTGGTTGATGCAATATAAAGATATGCTGCCGCAGAAAATGGGCGACTGGTTGCAAACCTGTTACCATGCCCTGGCGGATACCAATTCAAAGTATCCTTTCCTGGCTTATGGGTACGACTGGCTTGCTTTTGCTCATTTTGTAATTGCTTTATCTTTCATTGGCCCTTACAAGAACCCGGTAAAGAACGCATGGATCATCGACTGGCAGATCATTTGTTGTATTGCCGTGTTGCCACTGGCCATGATCGCCGGACCCATCAGGCAAATTCCCATCTTTCATATTTTTATCGACTGCTGCTTTGGTTTACTTGGGATCATACCACTGCTGATATGCCGGCGATGGATCAAACAATTAGCTATCGAATCATGACACATTATTCTTACTTGGCGCTGGGGGATAGTTACACTATTGGTGAACAGGTTCCCTTTGCAGAGAATTTTCCTAACCAAACCGTACAGCTTTTACGCAAAGAAGGTTTTGCCTTTTATGCGGCTGAGATCGTTGCCAAAACCGGGTGGACCACCGATGAATTGAACCATGCGATGGAAGGCATGTTGTTTCAGCAAAGCTATGATGTGGTTTCCCTGCTGATCGGTGTAAACAATCAATACCGGGGAAGATCGGTCACTGAATTTAAAGTGGAGTTTGAACATTTGCTCCAGCGGGCCATCCAGTTTGCCGATAATAAACCTTACCGGGTTTTTGTACTCAGCATCCCCGACTGGGGAGTTACTCCTTTTGCAGAAGGCAGGAACAGGAAACAGGTGGCAGATGAAATTGACGCCTATAATTATGTTTGTGAAAAATCAGCCAAACAATTCCAATGTAATTTTATTGATATCACAGCTTCTCAGCGGGTGGATGGCCATAAAGCAGATTTTTTAGCGGCCGATGCCTTACATCCTTCCGGGAAGGAATATGCAAAATGGGCGGCCAGGCTGTGCGAAGCCGTTTTAAAAGAACTTTAATGAATGAAATAAATTTCTCAGAAACACAACGGTTTAAAACCTGGTGGGCATGGGCCGCTGTAGGCGCCATGAATATGCTGTTTCTTTATGCCATTGTACAGCAACTGGTGCTGGGTAAACCTTTCGGCGAAAAACCTGCGCCTGACCTTGTATTGATAGTGGTGGAATTATTCCTGCTGGCTCTTTTCATTTTTCTTGTGTCAATAAAATTAAGAACAAGGATCACCGAAAATGGTATTTACTACCGCTTCTATCCCTTTCATTTCAGCGATAGAATTATTGAATGGCATGAGTTGAGCGATGCTTATATGCGTGAATACAATTCTTTTCATGAATATGGCGGGTGGGGGATACGAACGGGTTCGGCAAAAACAGGCAATGCCATCAATACGTCGGCTTCTTCCAATAAAGGGTTGCAACTACGGTTTTCCGATGGAAGACTTTTACTCATCGGTACGCAACGGCCCGATGATGTTCAGGAAATCATAGAAAAAATAACTGCAGCAGGCAAGATCAACAAGGGAGTATAAACATCAATATTCGATCATCTTTCTTTCCACCGAACCATCGTTATAGAAATCAAACAGGGCATAAGCCGGCGCAAAGTCCTGGAAAGGTCCGCCCCACCAGTTACCGCTTACCGCACCGTTGCAGTAATATTTAATGCCGAGATAATTCACTTCATCCTGTAAATGGATATGCCCGCTGAGGCAGGTTTTGATGTTGGGATGTTTTTTAAACAGGTCTTTTATCTTTTTGGCATCAGTATGTAATAAGGCACGGGAAAGTTTCCAGTCGCCATTGGGCATCATGTCTTTTGCAAACATAGCGCTGCAGAAAGAAATGATGGGGATATGCGAAACAATGCAGATGATCTTCTCTTTATTATTGGTCAGTTCATTTGCCAGCCAGTTAAATTGTTCATCATCCAGCAGGGCAATATAACCGCCTTTGTTTTCCTGCACACTGTCAAGAACGATGAAGTGCCAGTTATGGTGAGAGAAACTATAATAGGTTTTGGGATTCCCTGTTTGCTGTAGCCACCAGGCTTTGCCATAGAGGGGGTCTGATTTTACGTCTTCTTTCAATTGCCAGCCCCAGATATCGTGGTTGCCCAGGCAGTATTTCAGTGGCAATTTATTTTCGGCTTCTATGATCTTGTTAAACAGATCCCATTGTGCACCGGTCTTTTCTTTGTCGGCAGCCAGTGCATCCATAATACTGTCGCCGCCATTGATGATGAAGTCAGGCTTCTTTTCCATCTGGTTAATGGTTTGCAAGGCCCTTCTCATTCCTGCTTCTGCTGTATCCAGCGGTTTGATATGAATGTCGCTGATGAAAGCAACAGTGAACTGTTTTTTCTTTTTCGCAGATCCGGCTGTTGCGATGGAAGGCAGGGCTGCAGCAGCAGATGCCAGGGATATGTTCTGGAGGAATTTTCTGCGTTGCATAAGAATCAGGTTTAGCTATTTAAGATAAGATGCCATTTCCGACTGGTATTGCTGTGCAATGGCTCTTGCTTCGTTTGCGAAATCTTCTTTTTCACTGGCATAGATGATGGCTCTCGACGCATTCACCAGCAGGCCACACTGAGCGGTAGCCGAAGTGTCTTTTATCATACCGTATTTACTTACTTCTTCCAGGCTTCCGCCCTGGAAGCCAACTCCGGGGACTAATAAAAAATGATCCGGAATTATTTTTCGTATGCCTTCCAGGTCGCTGGCCTTGGTAGCACCTACTACAAACATCAGGTTGCCTGTTGTTCCCCAGTTGCTTACTTTTCGTAAAACATTTTCGTACAAATATTCTTCTCCGATCTTTTGTTGTTCAAAATCCCTGCTGCCGGGATTGCTCGTCAATCCCAAAACGATGGCCCACTTATTCTCAAATTCTAAAAAGGGCTTTACACTGTCTTCTCCCATATAAGGTGCAACGGTAATGGCATCAAAATTCATTGTTTCAAAAAATGCTTTGGCGTATTGTGTGGAGGTATTGCCAATATCGCCCCGTTTGGCATCGGCGATGGTAAAATGTTCCCTGGGAATATAATTCACTGTTTTTTCCATGGCTTCCCAGCCTTTCAGGCCCATGGCTTCGTAAAAGGCGCTGTTGATCTTATAGGCCACGCAAAGATCTTTGGTGGCGTCGATGATCTGCTTATTGAATTCAAAAACAGCATCGGGATGAGAGCGGAGGTGTAGAGGGATCTTTGTAATGTCGGTATCCAAACCAACACAGAGGTAAGATCTCTTTGTTTGTATCTGTTGAACCAGTTGCTTTCTTGTCATGCGGCAAAATTAAATGTATCAGTCCAATCGCTTTATCATTTCTTTAGCGATCTTCCTGGATTGCTCATCGCCCCGTTTCATCAGTTCTTCAATGATATTCCGCTGAGAGGCTTCGTCCCTGTTCTGGCTGAGCTTAAAGGTGTTTTCCAAGCTTTCCACTTCAATGGTAATACCTACAATGGCTTTCATCATGTGGTCGATATATTCCTTGGGCAAACTGTCGAAAGAACCCGGCGCCTCCGTACCCTGGTATTTATCAGAAACGGATTTAACAGCATTGTGCGTGCCTTCTGCATCCATAAAACTGATCTTGCCTTTTGCCTGCACGGTCATATAATTCCAGGTAGAACCTATATTGGGATCGGTGTACCAGCGGGCGCTCACAAAACAATGCGGACCGGTAAAGATCACCATTACATGGTTGTTCTTTTCAAAAGCCAGATGGTGATCGGTCTTACGCATGATATGGCCTTCCAGGAAAATTTTGCCGTCTCTTTCTTTTATGGCAAGAGGAACCTGTGTGGCTACCGGGTGTTTTTCTCCTACGCCGGTGATCAGTGCAAACGCATTCTCTTTCATGAAGTCAATTACTTTCTGCTGATCCTTTTCTGTGTAATAGTCAAATTTGTACATTATTGTTTATTGAGCTTTTCTAAGATCAATTTTTCAATTTCATCATCCTGCCATTTTGCTTCAATACCGGGTATGGCCATGATCTCCTGCATAATGGTTTCCTGTTTCCTTCCATTCACCAAGGCGCTGCTGTATCGTATCTGCGGACTGAATGTTACCTGCGCATAGGCTGGTATCCATTTGTCTGGATATTTTTTACTGAAAGCAGCCTCAATTTTTTTCTGAAGCAGGAATCTGGGATCAGCAACTTTATCCCTCATCTCCACAAAATTATTGAGGGCAAGGTCGGCAATGGCATCAGCATCTGGTTTCCGTAAGGATTGGTATTCCGGTAAAATGGCCGACCAGTCTTCTTTGTGCTTATCGATCAAGCCATTCAATACAGAACAATCTTCAAAGCCACAGTTCATTCCTTGTCCAAAGAAGGGTACAATGGCATGCGCCGCATCGCCGATCAATGCAAATTTATCGTCCCGTATCCAGGGGAAACATTTTACAGTAACCAGAGAAGATGTTGGATTCCTGGAAAAATCCTCTTCCAGCGTTGGCATCAATTGCTCTGCATCTGTAAATGTCTTTTTAAAGAAGGAACGGATTTTTTCGTTTGTATCTAAACTTGCAAATGAAGGTTCGCCTTCAAAGGGGAAGAATAAAGTGCATGTAAAACTGCCATCGATATTCGGTAATGCAATGAGCATATAATTGCCACGTGGCCAGATATGCAGTGCATTCTTTTCCATCAGGAAACTTCCACCTTCTCCAGGGGGTATGTTTAGCTCTTTATAACCAAAGTCGATAAAGTATTGCTGGTATTGAAAGCGGTCGTGTTGCAGGTGATGGGTGAGGCGGGCGGCTGAGTAAGCGCCATCACTACCAAAGAGAAGTTGAAAGTTTGTGGTTTGCGGTTTGTGGTTAAACGTATTTTCAAAATTGATCGCTTCTTTTTGCCAATCGATGCTTTTGCACATTTCATTGAAAAAGATATTTGCTCCATGTTGCTCTGCCAAATCCATCAGTTTTTTATTCAGCTCACCTCTTGAAACAGAATTGATGAACTGTCCTTCTTTGCCATAAGGTTGAAAAGCGGTGGTTCCATCTGCATTATGCAGGTACCTGCCGTGCATGGGAATGCAGATCTTTCTTATCTCTTCCATCAACCCAACTTCTTCCAGTGCTTTAATACCCCGGTCGCTCAGGGCCAGGTTTATGGAGCGGCCGGCCACCGTATCTTCTTTACGCATATCGCTGCGGCGTTCGTAAACACTTACGTTGTATCCACGCTTTGATAAATAAATGGAGAGCAATGAACCAACGAGTCCGGCGCCCACTATCGTAACATTCTTTTTCATTTACACTAATATTAAAATGGCTGCAATGCAGTAACAGGCTGTTGCAAGGGCAATTCCTGTTAAAGGTACTTTAAACCAATATTTTATTGCAAGGAAAAGATAAAACAGGCTTGTAATTACTGTGAGTATGATCAGCGGCGTTGCGCCTGACAGGAATGGGAAATAAAACAGTGCCAGTAATAGGTTTATTGCTCCCAAAAAGATCCCGCCCGAACTGTGACTTCCATTGAACCCGATCCAGGCCTTCCACATGGTGGTTCTGTTGGTGAGTAAAGGGTGAGTGTTTTTCATTGCCTCTACCGTGGCCCTGTCTTTTGCAAGAAACTTATCAGTAAAAAAAGTATAGAGCAAATGGAGACCTGCCAGAACGATATAGATGGATGAGCCGGCTATCCACAGAATTTTTGCAATCATTGTTTTATAACTTGGGTGATGATCTCGCCAAAATGATAAATGTCTTCAAAAGAATTGTATAATGGAACCGGTGCAATGCGTATCACATTCGGTTCTCTCCAGTCGGCGATCACGCCGTTTTGTTTTAATGTCTCAAATATCTCTTTCCCTTTTTTCAGCATCAGCATCGATACCTGGCAACCCTTTGCCTCTTTTGGTGTGATCACTTCTATGAGCTTTTCTTTGGAATTCTTATTCAATTCTTCAATGATGAAGAATAAATAGTCGCTCAGCATTTTTCCCTTGACCCAAAGATTCTCCATACCGGCATCTTCAAAAATATCCAGCGATGCTTTATGGGCTGCCATGCTTAATACCGGGGCATTGCTCAGTTGCCATCCTTCGGCAGTGGCGATGGGTTTGAATCCCTTCTCCATCTGGAAACGGGTGGCTTTTTCATAACCCCACCAACCGGCAAGCCGGGGCAGAGCTTTATTGGTAATATGTTTTTGATGTATGAATGCTCCCGCCACGCCACCCGGTCCACTGTTCAGGTATTTATAACTGCACCAGCAGGCAAAGTCAACATTCCAGTCGTGCAGGTGCAATTCAACATTACCGGCAGCATGGGCCAGGTCGAATCCGCAATAAGCGCCGGCCTCGTGTGCAGCCTTGCAGATGTTCTTCATATCAAATACCTGCCCGTTGTAATAATTTACGCCGCTGAAGATGACCAATGCGGTTTGCTGTTCATGTTCTTTAATGGCATGGAGAATGTCTTCTGTTCTTATCACATGTTCCCCTTCTCTTGGGCTCACTTCAATGATTACCTCATCCGGGTTCAATCCATGAAATCTTGCCTGTGATTCAAAAGCGTATTGATCAGAAGGAAATGCTTTTGCTTCGCAGATGATCTTGAACCGCTGTTTTGTTGGCTGATAAAATGTTGCCATCAGTAAGTGAAGGTTCACAGTAAGCTGGTTCATCACCACGATCTCTTCGGGTAAACCACCAACGATCTTTGTAAGCAGGCTGGGAAACATCTCATGATAACTCAGCCATGGTTGTCTTGCATGAAAATGTCCTTCTACACCAAAACTGGCCCAGTCTTCCAGTTCATTCAACACATAATCCTGGGTGGTCTTTGGTTGCAGGCCGAGTGAATTTCCGGTGAAGTAGATACATTCTTTTCCATGGATGATGGGGAAATAAAATTTTGACCTGAAATCCTTCAGCGTATCTGCAGAATCGAGTTGTTTGGCAAAATCTAAAGTGTTTTGAAAATTCATATTAATCTATAGTAGCTATTACTTTTAATTCGATGGCGATCGGGGTTGGCAGGCTTTTTACCTCTACCGTAGTTCTGCATGCCTGTACCGAAGTAAAATACTCTGCATATACTTTGTTATAAATGGGAAAATCCTTTTTCATATTTGTGAGGAACACGGTCACATCCACGATCTTATCCCAGCTGCTGCCGCTGGCTTCTAATACGGCTTTTACATTGGCAAAGCATTGACGACATTCGGCATCAATGTCGTACTTAATAATATTTCCATTTGCATCCTGTTCCAGGCCGGGAATCGAATTGTCTTTAGCACTCCGGCTGCCGATGCCGGAAAGGAATAATAGATTTCCCACACGCCGGGCATGGGGATAGGCACCTAATGGCTTTGCTGCTTCGCCTGTATTTATGATCTCATTCATTTTGCTGCGGGCTTAAGCCCGGGACAATTATATAATTTAAAAATGGGCTTTGGCCCTAAAACTGAATACAAACATTTTTAGGTTCCGTAAAGAAACGCAATGCTTCCCATCCGCCTTCTCTTCCAACACCACTGTCTTTCATACCGCCAAAAGGTGTACGCAGGTCACGAACCAGCCAGCAGTTGATCCAGATGATACCGCTCTGTACTTTTGCTGCCATGCGGTTTGCTTTGCTGATATCCTGCGTCCAGATGGTGGCAGCCAGGCCGTATTGAGTAGCGTTTGCCAATTGCAGAGCTTCTTCTTCTGTTTTAAAAGATTGTAAAGTAACCACCGGACCGAATATCTCTTCGGTATTTGTTTTACACTCCGGTCCCAAACCTTCTATCACTGTTGGTTTAATGAAATAACCTTCGGTGCATCTTCCTTCAGGTCTTGTTGCGGTTCCGCCGCATAATATCTTTCCGCCTTCCACTTTTGCAAGGATGATACAATTCATCACTTTATCAAAATGCATCTTGCTTACCACCGCTCCCTGTTTGTTATTTTCATCCAGTGGGTCACCTATGGTTAACTGTTTTACTTTATGTACAAATTCTGTTTTGAATTTTTCGTAAATGGATTCTTCAATAAGGATACGGCTGCCGCACAAACAGATCTGTCCCTGGTTGCTGAAAGAAGAACGGACGGTGGTGTCCATCATTTTCTTCCAGTCGCTGTCTGCAAAGATGATGTTGGGGTTCTTGCCTCCTAACTCTAATGACAGTTTTTTGAACATTGGCGCTGCAATGGATGCAATTCGCTCACCCGCTCTTGTACTTCCGGTAAAGGAAATGGCTTTTATCTCGGGATGTTTTACGATGGCTTCGCCGCAATGCTGGCCAACACCGTGTACAATATTTAAAACACCATCGGGTAGCCCGGCCTCTTTACATATTTTTCCCAGGAGGAAACCCGTTACCGGCGTAACTTCTGACGGTTTGGCGATCACACAGTTTCCTGCGGCCAATGCCGGGGCGATCTTCCAGGTGAATAAATATAAGGGCAGGTTCCAGGGCGATATGCAACCAACAATACCTATAGGCTGGCGAAGGGTATAGTTGATGGCCTTGTCTTCCATCGCATGACTTTCACTGGCATAATGCATGATACCCGTGGCAAAAAAGCGGAAGTTGGAAGAAGCTCTTGGAATATCGATCAGTTTGCTCAGCCAAAGTGGTTTGCCGTTGTCGTTTGTTTCAGCAAGCGCCAGTGCATCCAGGTTATCATCAATCAATGAAGCGATCTTATTAAGTACCTCAAATCTTTTTTCAACCGGCATGGTACTCCATGAGGGAAATGCTTTTTTTGCAGCCTTCACCGCAGCGTCAATGTCCTTTGAATTGCTGTCGGGCACCTGGCCATAAACAGCCCCGGTTGCCGGGTTGATATTATCGATAAAATTTCCGCTCAGGGGGCCAATGAGATTTCCCCCAATGAAATTTTCGAGGTGATAAGGGATATCCAGTTGCATGGGTTAAAGGTAAAGAAAAGCCTGATAAAGCCGATGCTGGATACTTGATTCTCGATACCCGGTACAAAGTGTTGAATCTGCCTGTTGCCAGTATCCAGTATCCAGTATCTGGTACCGGGTATCTTGCTTCAAAAAAATAACTACCTTACAACTCTAAAAACTCTTGCTATGGCAGTAACAGCTCCCTTCAATTTAAAGAAATGGATCGACGAACACCGGGATACGCTGAAGCCCCCGGTTGGCAACCAGTGTGTGTATAAAGACGCCGAGAATTTTATTGTGATGGTGGTGGGCGGACCTAATTCCCGTAAAGATTACCATTACAATGAAAGCGAAGAACTGTATTACCAGGTGGAAGGAAACATCGTACTTAAGATCATTGATGACGGGGTGCGGAAAGACATACCCATCAATGAGGGCGATATGTTCCTGCTGCCGCCCAAAACGCCGCATTCGCCTCAACGTGGACCCAATACGGTAGGTTTGGTAATTGAAAAAGTAAGAGAAACAGAAGAGGACGGATTTTTGTGGTACTGCGAGAACTGTGGTAATAAACTTTACGAAGAATATAAAGTGATCACCGATATTGTAAAGCAACTGCCACCGGTGATGGAAGGATTTTATAATGATGAGCAGAAGCGTACCTGTAGTAAATGCGGAAGCGTAATGGCTCCGCCGGTGAGGAAGGGTTGATAAAGATACAGGATGCAGGATACAGGATGGACGGGATATCCGGGATCCTGTATCCTGTATCTATTTATAGTGATTAAAACCGTTTGATGAAAATAGACATCCACACACACATCATGCCCGGCAAAATGCCCAACTGGGTGCATAAGTTCGGTTATGGAGAGTTCATTCACCTGGAACACAGGAATTGCAAAGCCTGTATGATGAAGGGAGATAAACTTTTTCGTGAGGTGGAAGAAAACTGTTTTGATGCTTCGATACGATTGAAAGAGATGGATGATACCGAAGTGACCGTGCAGGTTCTTTCCACCATTCCTGTTTTATTTAATTACTGGGCGAAGCCGGCAGATGGATTAGAAACCTCCCGTTTCTTCAATGATCATATTGCGGATGCGGTAACTAAGGATCCAAAACGTTTTATTGGTATTGGAACGGTTCCCATGCAGGATATTTACCTGGCGATAAAAGAAATGGAACGCTGCGTGAACGAATTGAAGATGCCGGGACTGGAGATCGGTAGTAATATCAACGGCATCAACCTCAGTGATCCAAAATTCTTTCCCTTTTATGAAGCTGCTGAAAAACTCGGCTGCGCCTTGTTTGTACATCCCTGGGAAATGATGGGAGAGCAGCAGATGCAGAAATACTGGCTGCCCTGGCTGGTAGGTATGCCGGCAGAAACTTCAAGAGCGATCTGTTCCATGATCTTTAGCGGCGTATTTGAAAAATTTCCAAAACTAAGAGTAGCCTTTGCACATGGAGGAGGTTCTTTTCCTTTAACGATCGGAAGAATTGAACACGGGTTTAATGTGCGGCCCGACCTGGTGGCAACGGATAATGCCATTGGCCCGAGGGATTATGTCGGCAGATTCTGGATAGATAGCCTCGTGCATGATGATAAGGCTATGCGTTATATCATTGATGTAATGGGCGAGGATAAGATATGCCTGGGAAGTGATTATCCTTTTCCCCTGGGCGAACATCACCCGGGTAAGCTCATTGAAGAAATGAGATTCGCAACTGATCTTAAAGAAAAACTGTTGTTTAAGAATGCAAAGGATTGGCTGTATGCATAAACCTATAAGGTTTATAAAAACTGTATCTTTTATTTACACAATGGAAACCTTATAGGTTTTAATCAAAACAGGTCCGGGTAATCAGTAATGATCCCGTCTACACCCATCCCTTTATACTTTTCAATTTCATCTTTGGTATTAACCGTCCAGGGAATGACCCTGATGTTTTGTGCATGACATTTCCCGATCAGCTCCTTGGTCACCAGTTTATACGCCGGACTGTAAATGGTGGGAGTAAAGCCGAGGGCTTTTAATTGCTGTTCAAATGTTCTTGTATCAAAGTCTTCAATGAGCATGGCCGTTTTGATCTGTGGGTATTTCTGATGAAGGTATTGTAATGTTCTGAAATCGAATGACTGAATGATCACCTGGTCTTCCATTTGTTTTTCTTTGATGACCTTCATCAGCAGTTCAACAAACTCTGCCGGGGCAGGATGATAGCTATTGTCTGTAGCCGGGGTGGTCTTGGTTTCTATATTATAATAAGGAAAGGGCCGTCGTGCCATCATCATATAATTATTCACCGAATCAAATACATCTGCCAGCCGCGGCTTTGCGGCTTTCATTTTTTGCTGTTTGGCAAAACGGGGATGGGGTTTTGATCCCACATCGTATTTGGCAACCTCGGCGTAGTTCATCTGGTAGATATTGTATTGCCGCTCTTCTTTTTCTCCGATAAACGTTCCATCTGGCTTTGTGGTTATCTCATGGTTGAAGAAGGGTTCGTGCGACAATATCACCTGCTTGTCTTTTGTGATCACCACATCCATTTCCAGGGTGGTAACGCCCAGGCCAACCGCATTGATCATTGCCGGCACGGTATTCTCCGGCATCAGGCCCCGGCAACCCCGGTGGCCCTGTTTATCAAAACCGGTTTGGCTTGTTTGGGAAGTTTCTTTCATTTCATTATTACCCGTATTGTTTTGCCTGGTTGATGAGCAGGCAATGCAGATAATACCTGCTGCAAAAAGATTCAGCGTTTTATAGAAGACTGTTTGAGGCGCCCTGTTCATCATATATTAAAGGTATACCAAAAAATAAAGGCATGAACTGCTTCATACCTTTTACAATATTTTTAAGAAGGAAGATTATCCTTCTGCCTGTTCATTGGTATTGTTCTCGCCGGTTGTTTCTTCCACGATCTCGCCGGTTTCAGTCACTGCTAAAACGGTTTCGGTAGTTTCTGTCATTTCCAATGCTGCATTTTCTTCTGCCTCTTTAACATTGGTGGCCTGTACCAGTTCTTCCATCAGCACTTCGGAGATCTTTGGAAGATCTTCTGAGCTGTTGATGCCAAAATAATCCATGAAGGATTTGGATGTGGCATAAATGAGTGGCTTGCCTACCGCATCTTCATTTCTGCCAGAAATGATCACCAGGTCTTTTTCCAGCAGTTTCTGAACCGCATAATCGCAGTTTACCCCACGGATGGATTCGATCTCACTTTTGGTGATGGGTTGTTTATAAGCAATAATGGCCAGTGTTTCTAATGAAGCAATGGAAAGACGTTTTAAGAATTTATCTCCATTAAGCTGGGCAACCGTTTTATGGTATTCTTTTTTGGTAAGAAACTGCCATCCGCCGCCGATCTGCTTCAATTCAAAAGCATAAAACTCAGAATGATATTTTTCCCCGATGCCTTCAATAGCTGCGTCTACCTGTTCCTGGGTGGCCCGGTCTTCAATAAAAGCCAGGGCGCTGTTCACCAGTTCCAGTAATTCGGTATTGGTCAATGGCTTGTCGCTTGCAAATATCAGCGCTTCTATGTGTGGGATGATTTCTGAAAGTTCCATGTTGAATGTTTGATGTTTGCGGTTTCAGGTTTGAGGTTATTGAACAACCAACTTCAAACTTCAAACCACAAACAGGTTTTAACCCTGTAATGCCGCCGCACCACTCACGATCTCTGTTAACTCGGTGGTAATGGCCGCCTGTCTTGCACGGTTGTAACTTATCTTAAGTGATTTCAATAATTCGTTGGCGTTATCGCTTGCCTTATCCATAGCGGTCATCCTGGCTCCATGCTCACTGGCATTGCCATCAAGCGCCGCTTTAAATAACTGGGTGTTCAGGATCTTTGGCATCAGCTCGGCGATCAATACATCCTTGCCTGGTTCAAAAATGAAATCGGCATTCTTTTGTCCTTCTGCTTTCTCTACTTTTTGTACCGGTAAAAATGGTTCGGCGACAAAACGCTGGGTGGCGGCATTTTTAAATTCGCTGTACACAAGTTCCACTGCATCGATCTCTTTATTGGCAAATGCATCCATGGCATATTTTGCAGCAGCCTGTACTTTTTCAAAGGTCAGTCCGCCCAGGATATCCCAGTAGTTATTGATCACCTTAAAATTGTTCTTGGTAAAATTCTCGTAGCCTTTTTTACCGACCGGCAGGATTGATACATTGCCTTTGGCGTGTTGGGCTGCATATTTTTCATTGATGGTCTGCTTGGCCAGTTTTATCAGGTTGCTGTTGTAGCCGCCGCAAAGCCCCCGGTCGCTGGTAACTACTATGATCATTACTTTTTCTATGGGCCGTTGGGTGGCCAGTGCCATGCTTACATCGCCTTCGCTGTTGCTGACGATATTGCCCAGCATTTCCTGCAGCTTTTGGGCATAAGGCCTCATCTGTGTTATGGCATCCTGTGCACGGCGCAGTTTGGCTGCACTCACCATTTTCATGGCCTTGGTAATCTGCTGCGTACTTTGAACGCTCTTTATCCGGTTACGAACCTCTTTTAATGCACCACTCATAGTTGATCTGTCTGGTTGATTTAACGGCGGCAAAGGTAATAAAAAAGGGGTGTAAAAACCCCTTGAAAAATTATATTTATTAAGGTTTTGACCCCTAAAATCCGGCCGGTGGAGGTGGGGGTGGGCCCATTCTTCTGAAATCAACACCCTGCCGCTGAATGGTTTGACCGGCAAAACGTTGAAGGCGATAGGTGAAAGTGAGAATGAAGTAACGGGTGAGGCGGTTAGATCGGCTGTCAACAATACTGTTGGCCGTTACGCTCCGGTTGATATTACTGTTTTGTTTGAAAAGATCAAAGGCTTCCAGGCGGATAATACCATTCTTCTTTTTAAAGAGTTGTTGTTCCAGCGAGGCATTCATGATGGCCTGGTTCTGGCTAACACTGCTGGCCAGGCCAGAGTTGATGGTATAATCGAAATCGTATTTCAGTACCAGCGTTTTGGTGATGTTGAAATTGATATTACTGCTGAAGGTCCAGGCATTGCTGGATGAATTCTGCAGGGTGGTGAGCGCCTTGCCGGACCGGTTGTTGTATTTTACATCATTCAGACTGTAATTGACACCGGCCCCAAACTCGATCTTTTCTTTGTAGTTGTATTCAAAAGTAAAGCCCTGGCTAACCACCCAGTTGTTGCCAATATTCCGGATGCTGTCGGTGAGGTTTATGTTGTGATTATAATTTGCCGTACCTCTTACCGATAAAACATATTTCCTGTTCTTGTAGGGCCTCGAATACACATAAAATCCAAGCAGGTTGTAATAGCCATTCACGTTTTCGGGGATGCGCAACTGGCGGCCGGCCCCGTTGTCGATGGTATTATACACGATCTGGTTCTTAATGGTACTGAGCGTAAAGTTGGTGAACAGTACCTTGCCGCTGATCAGGTTGAAATTATTGTAAGAAAAATTCAGGTTGTGATTCATCGACGGTTTCAGCTCCGGGTTACCCAGGGTTATATTCTGCTGGTTGCTTTGGTCGGGTACCGGTTGCAACTGGCTGAAGCTTGGCTGGGTGGCATTTCCGTTATAACTGAAGTTGAATGATTTTGAACGGCTGAAATTGTATACAAACCGTGCTATCGGAAAAACATTTGCCCGGCGGATTGTTTTATAAGCACTGTCCTTAGTGATGGAATTCCCTTGCAGGTTCACCGGCTGTACACTTAACCCGATGGTATAATTGTATTTCTTTTTGGTGGTTCGTAAAGAAATGCCTGCCCGGTTGTTGTAAAAATCATTTTCATAGTCGTTACTCAAAAAAGGATTCAGGGTTCTTGCTTTTGTGGCAGAATCCACATTAAATGTTTGCCGGTTATTGCGGCTGTGGCTCAGGTTGTGTGAGTAACTGAAATCAAGACTGCGGAATTTGTTCAGCGGTTCAGAGTAGGTAAAGCGGATACCATAATTGTAATTGTCGTTCTCCTGGTTGATGAACTGGAAACTATTGCGTGGGCCTATGAACGGCGGCACATACTGGTAACTCAGGTTGGTAACATCCTGTTCCGAATTATTATCGGATGTTCCCAGTGACAGGCTGGTTGAAAAATTGCGGCCACGTTTCCTGAATTTGTGGTTATATAAAATGGTGGCGGCCAAATTAGGCGCCTGTGAATTGGTAAGGCTGTGGTTATTTCCATCGCTTGTTTTGGTTCCGTTCTTTGTATCGAAATAATCAAAAACACTTTGGTTGTTGCCGTTGCTGCCGCTGTAATTAATGCTCGGACTTATTTTTATATAATTAAATGAGTCTACCTGGTATTCAATATTAAATGTAAAGCGGTGCGAATTTCCCCTCGTCAGGTTATTTACATCCTGGTTGTTTAAAAAGCTGCTCGTCTCATAAAAATTCTGCGATGACGTATTTTGGATCTGGCTGGTGTTCCGGTAATTGTACGAATAGCTTCCATACACACTTACCCGTTTGCCCCACTGATCCCGGTAATTGAATCCAGCCGAATGGGTGGTGGAAATGCCGCTGTTGCTGCCCCCGCCAAACGAGCCGGCATTGCCGCTCTGCATCATGTTATTCATCTGGCCCATGCCGCCCATATCGTTCATTACGCTCATGCCCTGGCGCATCATGCTGGTGGCGCCCCGGTTACCGCCTCCGTTGAAATTAAAGATCGATGTGTTGGTATTGTTGCTGTTGCCTAAAACAGATATCTGTGTATTGTTGTTGAAATAGTTTCCGTTGAACGATGCCTGGTAACGGTCTTCAGTACCGTATCCGCCGGTAACCCTTCCAAAGAAACCTTTGTTCTTATCTTTTTTTATCTGGATGTTCAGTACTTTATCCGGGTCGCCGTCTTTTATTCCCGAAACCGTGGCCTGGTCGCCATAATCGTCTATCACCTGTATCTTATCAACAATATTGGCGGGCAATTCTTTGGTAGCTGTTTTTACATCGCCGCCAAAGAAATCCTTGCCGTTCACTTTTACACGGCTAACCGCTTTGCCCTGGGCGGTTACATTGCCGTCTTTATCAACCTGCACTCCTGGTAATTTCTTCAACAGATCTTCCACCACAGCGCCTTCTTTTACTTTAAAGGAAGAAGCATTGTATTCAATGGTATCTTCTTTCACTACAATGGCGGGTGCTTCCACCACCACTTCGGCTAATAGTTTTGCATCCTGCACCAATGAAAAACTTCCCAGGTCGATCACTTTTTCCTGTTTGTTTACAGGAATAAATTTTGCTACCGGCCGGTAACCAAGGTGGCGGACGATAACAGAAAAGTTAGAAGCAGGAACCACATCAAACCGGAACTGGCCTTTGTCATCGGCAAAAGTATAAATGGTGTCGGTTGCATTTGATTTCACTACCAATGCTACCACTGCATTTTCAACCGGCTTTTTTGAAGCAGAGTCAATCAGGGTTCCTTTTACCTGCGACCGGGCAGCAAGGGAAAAGAAAAGTATAAAAGAGACCAGGTATAGTTTTCTCATAAACACGTGTTGATATACGAACCTATTCGTGTAAAAATAGTTTAGAAAATTATATATCCGAACCTATTTTGATGAATGGTTTATGTTTTGAGGATTTATTAACACAAAGAACCAGGCTAAAATTTATAGATCATAGAAACAGAACCCGGCCCGCCACTCAATTCCACCTTGTCTAATAACTTTCCATGCTTGCGGTGGATGGCATAATTAACGGCATCATATAGTAACAAAACCCCCCCCTGCAGCATAATGGAATTTCCATAGCCACTGAACTTATCCGGGTTTTTTTGATGGTCGCTTGCTTTATTCATCCATAAGCCGGCACCCACATACAATACATCCAGGCCGGTATTGATGAGGTAGGTCTTTTCAGTCTTGCTTTGATGCTTAAGCACCGATGCTAAAGTTGGATTGTCGATCTTTTCCCTGCCGGCGCCCCAATAACCCAGCCCGGCAATGGCCAGGTTAATGCCACCCCACATTACATTCATCTGGTGAAAATACCGCATCTCTTTATTACGGGTATCGGTGGCAATACCGCTCACTACAATATTGGCTACCGACCAGCCACCAAGCACCAGCATTGACTTTTTTGAGACGCTCACTCTTTTTTTCTCAAATTCCAGGAGGTCTGTTTTTTGGGAGAAGGAAGAGAAAGCAAAAGAGCCGAAACCGATGAGCAGTATGAATCGTTTCATATTTTGTTTTTATCAAAATACGAAACAATATTCATCACAGATTGTTCAGGGTAGCAGTTTTATTTTTACGGGTTTAAGTTCCTGCCGTACCCGGATCGACCCGCCTTCGGAAGCGCTTTGCTGCAGCCCGATCTCACGATACAACTTGCATTCCACAGAAAGTAATTTGCCTGTTTGCCTCAGTAATTCCTTTGATGGAATAATGATAGTTTTGCCGGGCCCATCCTGGCTGTAATGAAAACTGCTGTCGGTACCGCTGCTGTACACTTCCACATAATCTTCTTCGGTTAACGGGGCCGATCGATAAGATATCCTGAGGTCCTTTGTCCGGTCGGCTTCCATATTGCTGTTGGCTATTGAGAAAGGAGAGTACGTGAATTCATTGTCGAATTGTTTTCCGGATGTATTGGTAAACCGGATGGTATGCTTACCATAAAAACCACTTACCGGTTTGCGTATATTATAGTATGCGCCACCGCCTGTACTGCTGTCAACCTTCAGTTTTTCACCATCCAGTTCCACCTCACTGCCATCGCTTAAAACAAGGGTGGTTCCGTTATTACCTGCAAAACGGAACTGGCAGGTGATGTCTACATTTTCATCCCCCTCAGTATGACTGATATGGTAGTTCATGTATATCTTGTCCTGGTTTACATCTTTACTATCGCCGATCTCGTTGCTGCTGCAGGCGGTAAAGAGGCCGGCAGATAAAATAAGACCGGCTAAAACGGGGTTCCTTCTTCTTTTCATAATTAGTGTTTGCTGTTTATACCAGCATTGGCTAAAAGGTTAGTTAACAAAAGATTAAAGCCTGGAAAACCGGTTTTGCCTTCTTCACATCAATGAAATTCAAGCCCTAAACATTTACTATCTTTGTCGCCCCTGTTTAAACCGGGGGCATTCCTGTCAATATGACTCGATTTTTTTTCAGCACCATATTTGACAATACAATGGTCTTTATAATAACGTATTTAAGCAATACCCAATAACACTGAATTTATGATCGGCGCAATCTCAAAACTTTTTGGTGGCAATAAAAGCGAAAAGGATGTAAAGAAGATTCTTCCCCAGGTTGAAAAGGTAAACCAGTTCTTTGCACAGTACAAATCGCTCAGTAATGACGAACTGCGGAATAAGACCAGCGAATTCAAACAGCGCATAGCCAAACACCTCGAAGCGATCAATAACGAAATAGCCGGTAAACAGAAAGCGGCAGAAGAATTACCGGTCGAAGACATCAACGGCAGGGATAATTTCTACAAAGAAGTTGATGAACTGAAAAAAGAAAAAGACAAGCAACTGGAAGTGATATTGCTTGAACTGCTGCCCGAGGCATTTGCCACTGTAAAAGAAACCAGCCGCCGTTTTTCAGAAAATGCCACGCTGGAATGTACTGCTACAGACCTGGACAGAACCCTGTCTGTTAAAAAAGACAATGTCATCATACAAGGCGATAAGGCCATTTACAAAAACACCTGGACCGCAGCCGGCGGACTGGTTACCTGGAACATGGTGCACTACGATGTGCAGCTGATCGGTGGTGCGGTACTGCACTCCGGTAAAATTGCGGAGATGGCAACGGGTGAGGGTAAAACCCTGGTGAGTACTTTGCCTGCGTATTTAAATGCATTGTCAGGTGAAGGTGTTCACATCGTTACCGTGAACGACTACCTGGCCAAAAGGGATAGCGAATGGAACGGCCCCATCTTTGAATTTTTGGGATTGCGTGTCGATTGCATCGATAAGCACGAACCCAATGGCGATGCCCGCCGCCATGCATACAATGCCGATATTGTTTACGGCACCAATAACGAATTTGGTTTTGATTATTTGAGAGATAACATGGTGCATACGCCACAGGAAATGGTGCAGCGCAAACACCATTTTGCCATGGTGGATGAAGTGGATAGTGTATTGATCGATGATGCCCGTACGCCGTTGATCATCAGCGGGCCGGTTGGTCACAGCGATAACACCCAGCAGTTCTTCGACCTGAAACCAAGGATCGAAAAACTGGTGGAAGCCCAACGTAAGGCTGTTAACCAGTTCCTGATAGAAGCAAAGAAAAAGATCACCGAAGGAAACGATGATCCTAAAGACGGTGGCCTGGCACTGATGAGGGCGCACCGAGGTTTACCAAAGAACAGTGCATTGATCAAATTCTTAAGTGAATCCGGTAACCGGGTGAAACTGCAGAAAAGCGAAAATTATTATTTGGCCGACCAACAAAAGGAAATGCCGAAGGTGGACGCCGAGTTATTCTTCTATATTGATGAAAAAAATAACCAGGTAGATCTTACCGACCAGGGGATACAGTTAATTACAAAGGCCGGCGAAGATCCTGAGTTCTTCATCCTCCCCGATATTGCCACCAAACTTGCCGAAATAGAAAAAGGCAATTTGAATCACGACGAAAAACTCCACAGCAAAGAAGTTCTGCTGAATGATTATGCATTGAAGGCAGATCGCATTCACACCGTTCAGCAATTATTAAAAGCCTATACTTTATTTGATAAAGACGTTGAATACGTGGTGATGGATGGTGCAGTGAAAATTGTAGATGAGCAAACAGGCCGTATCCTTGATGGGCGACGATATTCTGATGGGTTGCACCAGGCCATTGAAGCCAAGGAAAATGTGAAGATAGAAGCCTCTACACAAACCTATGCTACGGTTACCCTGCAGAATTATTTCAGGATGTATCACAAGCTTGCCGGTATGACCGGTACGGCCGAAACAGAAGCAGCAGAATTCTGGAGCATTTACAAACTGGATGTGGTAACCATCCCCACCAATGTAAAAGTGATCCGTAAGGATGACCAGGATTTTGTGTACAAAACAAAAAGAGAAAAATATAAAGCGGTAATTGATGAAGTGGAAAGATTGCGCAGCATCGGCAGACCTTCATTGGTAGGTACCACTTCGGTGGAAGTGAGTGAATTGCTGGCCCGGATGCTGAAGCAGAAAAATATTCCGCATAATGTACTCAACGCAAAACAACATGCCCGGGAAGCACAGGTAGTTGCCGAAGCAGGTTTGGCCGGTGCTGTTACCATTGCCACCAATATGGCCGGTCGTGGTACGGATATCAAACTGGGTCCCGGTGTTAAAGAAGCAGGCGGTTTGGCCATCATTGGTACCGAGCGTCATGAAAGCCGCAGGGTAGACAGGCAGTTGCGTGGTCGTGCCGGACGGCAGGGTGACCCGGGTAGCTCCAGCTTTTTTGTTTCACTGGAAGATGACCTGATGCGTATGTTCGGCAGCGAACGTATTGCCGGGTTAATGGACCGGATGGGGTATAAGGAAGGCGAAGTGATCCAGCACAGCATGATCACTAAATCAATAGAACGGGCACAGAAGAAGGTGGAGGAAAATAACTTCGGCATTCGTAAGCGTTTGCTCGAGTATGATGATGTAATGAACAAACAGCGTAATGTGGTTTACAAGAAACGTAACCACGCTTTGTTCGGAGAACGGCTGGCACTTGACCTGGATAATGCTTTTTATTCGGTTGCCAATGGTCTTATCAATTCATTCAAGGAGATAAATGATCATGAAGGATTTAAACTGGCAGCCATCGTGAATTTTGGAATTGACACTTCCATTACGGCCGCCGACCTGGATAAAGACGATGTGAATGTATTGAGCGAACGTTTATACAACGAGGCAGTTACTGAATACCGCCGGAAAACAGATGCGGTTGTTCAGCAAACCCTGCCCATCATTAAAAATATCCGCAAAGAACAGGGCAACCATATTGAGAATGTAGCGGTGCCATTTACCGATGGTAAGAAACAGATCCAGGCGCTGGCCAATCTTGATAAATATTTAGCGAGTGAAGGAAGGGAACTGAATGATGCACTGGAACGCAACATCACCCTTGCTTTAATTGACGATGCCTGGAAAGAACATTTACGTGCCATGGACGACCTGCGCCACAGTGTGCAAACCGCTGGATACGAACAAAAAGATCCGCTGGTCATTTATAAGATCGAAGCCTTTAATGCCTTTAAGCAGATGGACGACCAGGTGAATAAGGATATTGTGAGTTTCCTGTGTCATGCACAGATACCGATGGAGCAAACCAATGCCGGGCAGATACGGGAAGGCCGGGAAAGCAGGACCGACATGAGCAAGATGCGCCAGCGCAAAGAAGAATTTGCAACAGCCGGTGGCCCCGAACACCTCAGTGCAGAGAATGAATACATTGATCCGTCAGGCCCGGTAAAACAAGAACCGATACGTGTAGAAAAAGCCCCGGGGCGTAATGA
>DAOLIP010000059.1:2142-23067 GCA_035328475.1 Ferruginibacter sp. | reverse complement strand
AGGCAGAAATTATAAATAAAATGGGTAACCGGGTGATCGGTTACCCATTTTTAGTTTCAGTAATTTTACTGGTTTTTGGCCTTTTTTAGGGCAATTTTGATCATTTTAGGCTTAAAAACGGCCAAAATTGCCAGGTTTTTGATTTTTTGGTTGCAGTTATGATTAATCTTACCATATCTTAGCAGCCGGTTTCAATATCATAACTTAACTACTTAAACCAAGCACATGGACATCAAGCAAATCCAGGAGTTAGTAAAGCTCATAAACAAAACCAATATAGGAGAGATCACCATTGAGGAAGAAGGAGTAAAAATAACCGTTAAACAGAAAAAAGATCCCGTTCAGAAAATATATGCCGGTGGTGCTATGCCGCCTTCTTACCCGGCTGCATCGGCTCCTCCGCCACCTCCGCCTGCCACAACCGCTGCAACGCCAGCCGCAAAACCAGCCGCAGAACCCAAAGCCGATAACCTGGTTACCATAAAAAGCCCGATGATCGGAACTTTTTATCGCCAGGCAGGCCCGGGTAAACCCATTTTTGTGAACGTAGGTGACGATGTTACTCCGGGTAAAGTCGTTTGCATCATTGAGGCCATGAAACTCTTCAACGAAATTGAAAGTGAAGTAAAGGGTAAGATCGTGAAAGTACTGGTAGAAGATGCCAGCCCCGTTGAATACGACCAGCCCCTGTTTTTAGTTGACCCTAGCTAATTTGATGATGCATTAATTTGAAGATTTGAAGATGGGTTTAACGATCCATTTAATCATGTCATCAAATTTTCAAATCACCAAATTTTCAAATTTTCAAATTTTCAAGATGTTTAAAAAAATACTGATTGCCAACCGTGGAGAGATTGCCTTACGTGTTATACGAACCTGCAGGGAGATGGGCATTAAAACGGTGGCCGTTTATTCTACGGCTGATAAAGACAGCCTTCATGTAAAATTTGCCGACGAAGCGGTTTGCATTGGTAAGCCTGCCAGTGCCGACAGTTACCTGAACATGGCACATATCATGGCTGCTGCCGAGATCACCAATGCCGATGCCATACACCCCGGCTATGGTTTCCTGGCCGAGAATGCCAAATTTGCGAAAATTTGCGGCGACCATGGAATAAAATTCATAGGCCCCAAGCCCGAGATGATCGATGCGATGGGAGATAAGATCACGGCCAAAGAAACCATGATCAAAGCCGGCGTGCCCGTGGTGCCCGGTGGTGGCGGACTTTTGCAAAGCGTTGAAGAAGCAAAGTCTATCGCAAAAGAAATAGGCTACCCCATAATATTAAAAGCTACTGCCGGAGGCGGCGGCAAGGGGATGCGTATTGTTTGGGAAGAAAGCGAACTGGAACGAAACCTGGATATGGCCAAAACAGAAGCCGCTGCTGCATTTAAGAACGATGGGGTGTATATGGAAAAATTTGTGGAAGAGCCACGCCATATCGAGATACAGGTTGCCGGCGACCAATACGGAACGGCCTGCCATTTAAGCGAGCGGGATTGTTCCATTCAGCGCAGGCACCAGAAACTGGTGGAAGAATCGCCTTCGCCGTTCATGACACCCGAGTTGCGAGATAAAATGGGAGCAGCTGCCATCAAGGCCTGTAATGCCATCAGCTATGAAGGCGTGGGTACGATAGAGTTTTTGGTAGACAAACACCGCAATTTCTATTTCATGGAAATGAACACCCGTATACAGGTGGAACATTGCGTAACAGAAGAAGTGATCAATTTCGACCTTATCAAGGAGCAGATCAAAATTGCTGCCGGCGAAAAAGTAAGCGGCATCAACTACCTGCCGCAAATGCACGCCATTGAATGCCGCATCAATGCCGAAGATCCCTACAATGATTTCCGGCCCTCGCCCGGAAAGATCACCGTATTGCATCAGCCCGGCGGGCATGGCGTACGCGTAGACAGTCATGTGTATGCCGGGTATGTGATCCCTCCTTATTACGACAGCATGATCGCCAAACTGATCGCCGTGGCACAAACCCGTAAAGAAGCGATCGATACCATGAGCAGGGCATTGAGCGAATATGTGATAGAAGGAGTTAAGACAACCATTCCTTTCCACCAGCAACTGATGAAGGACGAGAATTTCATCAGTGGAAACTTTACCACAAAATTTTTAGAAGGGTTTACATTAAAGTAGAAGGGCTTACATAGCTTTTAAGCAGGCTTGTAAACTTACTCCCCAGTCCGGGATGCTGATATTAAAAGTATCCCGGATCTTTTTTGTATCCAATACAGAATAGGCAGGCCGTTTTGCAGCAGTAGGGTATTGATCGGTGCTGATGGGGTTTACCGAACAATTGCTTTTGCTCAGTTCTTTTATAGCAAGGGCAAATTCGTACCAGGTGATAATGCCCGTGTTGGCGTAATGGTAAATACCTGCATGGCTGCCTGCTTTCCCGGAGGCAATTATCTGCATAACAGCATTGGCAAGGTCTGCAGCATAGGTAGGGCATCCATATTGATCATTCACCACGTTAATGCTGTCTCTTTCTTTCATCAGCCGGAGCATGGTCTTCACAAAGTTGTTTCCAAAAGAAGAATACAGCCAGGAAGTGCGGATGATTATCGCTGCGGAATCATTCTCCAGCACCAGTTGTTCGCCTTTTAATTTGGATGCGCCGTAAACTCCCAAAGGATTGGTAGTATCCGTTTCTTCATAAGGACTGCTGCCTGTGCCGTCAAACACATAATCGGTGGAGATATGGATCAGTTGAATATTGTAATACTTACAGGCCTGCGCAATATTCTTTGCTCCATCGGCATTAACCGAAAAAGCGATATCCTTTTCGGATTCGGCTTTATCAACAGCGGTGTATGCTGCACAGTTGATGCAGCAGGCGATCGGTTCATTTTTAAAATGATCCATTACGGCAGTAAGGTCAGAAACAGATAAAATGTCTTTAGAAAGGAATAGGAAGTTGTATTGCGGATATTTTGCTGCAATGGCCCTTATTTCACAGCCGAGCTGCCCGTTTGCGCCGGTGACCAGGATCGTTTGTGCATTATTTTTCAAAAACAAAATTGTTTTTACAATTTGCAAAAAGAGGGTTCTTCAGATCCTTTTCTGAAATGATCATTTTAGCGGCCGGTATCTTCCAGTCAATATCCAGTGAAGGGTCATTATAGATGATCCCTGCTTCTGATTCTTTATGATAAAAGGAGTCGCATTTATACAATACTTCAGCTGTTTCGCTCAGTACCGAAAATCCGTGGGCAAATCCTTTAGGGATCAATAACTGTTTTTTATTTTCGGCAGATAATTCTATAGATAACAGCTTTCCGTAAGAAGGTGATCCTTTACGCAGGTCAATAACCACATCCAGGATACTTCCACTCAGTACCCTTACCAGTTTTGTTTGGGCATAGGGGTCCAGTTGGTAATGCAGACCACGAATAACCCCATAAGCAGACCTGGATTGGTTATCCTGTACAAATCTTGTATCAATTCCTTCTTCAGAAAACAGCTTTTCGTTATAGCTTTCAAAGAAATAACCCCGGCTGTCTCCGTATACAGCCGGTTCAAAAATAACTAAGCCAGGAAGGTCTGTTTTAATAAATGGCATAACGAAAGCGCTTATCAGGAATATTTCTTTTTAAAGAATTCAATGGTTTCTGTCAGCCCGTCTTCAAACCGTTTGGTGGGCTGGTAATCCAGTAATTTTTTGGCCAGTGAAATATCCGCCAGCGAATCCCTGATGTCGCCCGCTCTTGGGCCCCGGTAAGCAGCCGGAAAATCACTTTTAAGATACTGGCAACATTGCTGGTACAGGTAGTTTACTGTAAAATTTTCTCCCACCGCCACATTATATACTTTATTCAACGCTTCCGCATTATCGGTAAGCATCCCCTTAATGTTTATCTGAACAGCATTATCCACAAAAGTAAAATCACGGGTCTGCCCTCCATCGCCATTGATATAAGCAGGTATCTGCTTCATGATGCTTTTTACAAACAGGGGAATCACGGCTGCATAGGCCCCGTCCGGGTCCTGGCGCGGGCCAAAAATATTAAAATACCGGAAGCCCATCAGTTTGATGCCATATACATCAGCAAACACCTGTGCGAATAATTCATTTGTTTTTTTGGTGGCGGCATAAGGCGAAAGGCATTTACCAATTCTTTCCTCCTTTTTAGGAAGGGTAGGTTCATCGCCATACACCGAAGATGAAGACGCATATACAAACTGTTTTACCTTATTGTCTACAGCAGCAGTAAGTACATTCACAAATCCACCTACATTTACCTCATTAAAATAAACCGGTTCCCTGATGCTTCGGGGAACTGAACCCAACGCCGCCTGGTGACTTACATAATCGATACCCGTGCATGCTTTCTGGCAGATATCCAGGTTGCGGATATCGCCTTCCACGAATTCAAAAGCGGGGTATTGTTTCAATATATGCAGGTTGGCCTGGAACCCGTTTGCCAGGTTATCCAGCACCCGTACCTTTTTGGCCCCGTGTTTCAATAAGTATTCTGAAATATGACTGCCGATGAAGCCGGCTCCGCCTGTTACCAGGAAGGATGAGTTGCTAAGGTCTTTTGTGTGAAAGCCCCCATCCCCTGAAGGGGGGATAATTAATGATCCTTTTTTTTGTTCACTCATTTCCAGTTTATCTAGTATTGCTTATTTGTAATGCATTTACAACTCCCCTTTAGGGGATGGGGGTTACAGGCTCCAGTATCTTCTTGCACTGATCTTACCCCGGTAAATTCCTTTCAGGTCAGCAACCATTGCATGTTCCTTGGTAATGGAAGCAAAGTATTTATCGTCTAAAACCTTATACTCTTTGTGCGGCACGGTTACGATCACAGCATCATAGTCATTGGCCAGTTTGGGTGTGAGTTCGAACCCGTATTCATGCTTCAGCTCATTACTATCCGCATACGGATCAGCTACATCCACGTTTAGTGAGAATGATCTCAGTTCTTTTACCACATCAGCCACTTTACTGTTACGGATATCACTCACATTCTCTTTAAAAGTGGCGCCCATCACTAAAACTTTTGCATCTTTTACATTGCCGTTATACCGGATGATGTGTTTCAATATCTTCCGTGCCACATAACCCGCCATGGCATCGTTAATGAAACGGCCTGCCAGTATCACTTGTGAATTATAGCCCAGTTTTTTTGATTTATAAGTAAGGTAGTATGGATCTACACCTATGCAATGACCGCCTACCAGCCCCGGCTGGAATTTAAGAAAGTTCCATTTTGTTCCTGCTGCTTCTAATACTTCATAGGTGTTTATATTCATTTTATCGAAGATGATGGAAAGTTCGTTCATCAATGCTATGTTGAGATCACGTTGTGTATTCTCAATGATCTTTGCCGCTTCGGCCACTTTAATGGATGATGCCCGGTGTACACCCGCTTTTACTACCAGCTCATACACTTTTGCAATTAGATCAAGACTTTCATCGCAACAACCACTCACTACCTTGGTGATGGTGGTAATGGTATGTTCCTTATCGCCCGGGTTTATCCTTTCTGGAGAATAGCCGATCTTATAATCGGTAACCATTTTTAAGCCGGACAGTTTTTCAATGATGGGAACGCAATCTTCTTCTGTGCAACCGGGGTATACGGTACTCTCATAAACCACGTAATCGCCTTTCTTAATAACCTTGCCAATGGTTTCACTGGCACGTTGTACGGGCCTCAGGTCGGGAACATTGTGCTCGTCAACAGGAGTGGGTACGGCTACAATGAAAAAATTCGCCTGGCGTAATACATCCAGGTCGTTGGTGAATTCAATATCGCAGCCTTCAAAATCGGCTGCTTCCAGTTCCTGGCTGGGGTCAATATTATTACGCATCATCTCCACCCGCTCTGCATTGATGTCGAAACCAATGACCTTTATCTTTTTGGCAAACTCCAGTGCAATGGGCAGTCCAACATAACCAAGGCCGATCACAGCCAGTTTTTTCTTTTTATCTAATAATTCCTGGTACATTAATAAGTATGAATTATGGTTTACGAATTATTTTTTACTTTCAAATTCCTTTGGCAATTTATTCAATTCTTCTTTAGGCAGACCTTTAAAATAGTTGTACGTTATCTTCAGTCCTTCGGCCCGGGATACTTTTGGTTCCCAGCCAAGCAGATTCTTCGCTTTTGTAATATCGGGCTGCCGTTGTTTCGGATCGTCTTTGGGTAATTCTTTATAAACGATCTTTTGTTTTGTTCCGGTAAGGTTGATTATTTCTTCTGCAAAATCTTTTAACGAGATCTCATCTGGATTACCGATGTTGACCGGCAATGCGTAATCACTCATCAGTAGCCGGTAAATACCTTCAATAAGATCATCTACATAACAGAAGCTCCGTGTCTGGCTTCCGTCGCCAAAAACGGTAAGGTCTTCGCCCCGTAATGCCTGGCCAATGAAGGCAGGTAATGCTCTTCCGTCGTTCAGCCGCATACGGGGTCCGTATGTATTGAATATGCGTACGATCCTTGTCTCTACATTATGAAAAGTATGATAGGCCATTGTCATCGCTTCCTGGAAACGTTTGGCTTCGTCATATACACCTCTTGGACCTACCGGGTTTACATTGCCCCAGTATTCTTCATTTTGAGGATGCACCAGCGGGTCGCCATATACTTCACTGGTGGAAGCCACCAGTATCCTTGCTTTTTTAGCCAATGCCAGTCCCAAACAATTATGGGTGCCGAGGGAACCCACTTTTAAGGTTTGGATGGGGATCTTTAAATAATCGATCGGGCTGGCAGGTGATGCAAAATGAAGAATATAATCCAGGTTACCGGTAACATGAATGAATTTTGAAACATCGTGGTGATAGAATTCAAATTCCTTCAGTTTAAAAAGGTGCTCAATATTCTTCAGGTCGCCGGTGATCAGGTTATCCATGCCAATAACATGAAACCCTTCTTTGATGAACCGGTCGCAAAGATGGGATCCTAAAAAACCTGCAGCGCCGGTGATTAAAACCTTGCCCCCATCCCCTGAAGGGGAGTTTGATTGCGTTGTATTTTTATTTGAAGGCACTTCGTTTATTTAATAAATATTAAAAATGATTATTCTCCGGTTCCCCTTTGGGGGTTAGGGGCAACTGTCCTTCTTCCCACGCTCTCATAGTGAAAACCCATTTCTTCCATTTTCGACAGGTCGAATAAATTCCGTCCGTCGAAAATTACTTTATTTTTCAGTAAGCGGATGATGTTGTCAAAATCGGGTGTGCGGAACTCACTCCATTCCGTAGCGATCACCAACGCATCGGCATCCGCCAGAGCATCGTACTGCCTTTCTGCAAAATGGATGCGGTTGCCAAGCAATGCTTTCACATTGGGCATCGCTTCGGGATCGTATGCAGAAATATGCACGCCTTCTTTCAGCAACTGTTCAATAATGCTCAGTGCCGGCGCTTCCCGTATATCATCGGTATTGGGTTTGAATGCAAGCCCCCAGAGCGCAAACTTTTTTCCTTTGAGGTTGCCGCCAAAATAAGATTTGATCTTCGGGATCAGGTGCATCTTCTGTTTTTCATTCACTTCCATCACCGCATCCAGTATTTTAAAATCATAGGCAGCATCTTTGGAAGATTTCACCAATGCCTGTACATCTTTGGGAAAGCAACTGCCGCCATAACCGATGCCCGGGAAAAGAAAACGTCTTCCGATCCGTTCATCGCTGCCGATCCCTTTGCGTACCATGTCCACATCGGCACCCAGGCGTTCGCATAGCTGGGCGATCTCGTTCATAAAGGTGATCTTCATGGCTAAAAAAGAATTGGCGGCATACTTGGTAAGCTCGGCGCTTTTTTCATCCATGTATATGATGGGATTTCCCTGGCGTACAAATGGCACATACAGGTCATTCACTATCTTCTTTGCCCGGTCCGAAGAAGTGCCGATGATCACCCGGTCGGGTTTCATGAAATCATCCACTGCAACGCCCTCTCTTAAGAATTCCGGGTTAGAAACCACATCAAATTCCACCTTCGCATTTTTTGCAATGGCCGCATGAACTTTTTCGGCGGTACCAACAGGTACGGTACTTTTATCAACGATCACCACATATCCGGTGATCAACCTGCCCAGTTCATCGGCCACGCCAAGAATGTATTTCAGATCAGCGCTTCCGTCTTCACCAGGCGGGGTTGGCAATGCCAGAAAAATGATCTTTGCATCTTTGATCCCGTCTTTAAGCGAGGTAGTGAAATGCAGTCTCCCTTCTTTCTGATTACGGGTAAATAATTTTTCCAGGCCGGGTTCATAAATGGTGAGGCCCCCGGCAGTAAGCTTGTCTACTTTTGCCTTATCAATATCCACACAGGTAACGTTGTTTCCCGTTTCGGCAAAACATGTTCCGGTAACCAATCCAACATAGCCTGTTCCTACAACTGCAATTTTCATACCCCTATCCCCTAAAGGGGGATTAGCTTTTTTAGGTTAAAGAATTATTTGTTTACGAATTCAAGCACTTTGCTAACAATGAATGTCTGCTGTTCTTCATCCAGTTCGGTATGGATGGGTAAAGAGATCACTCTTTCTGTAAGCCAGTCTGTTAATGGGAGATCATAACTGCTTCCGCCAAAAGCATCAAACATTTTTTGCCGGTGGGCCGGCACGGGGTAATAGATCATATTGGGTACCCCCTGTTCAGTTAGAAATTGGCTTAGCGCATTCCTGTCAACCCCATTCAATATCAACGTATATTGATGAAATACGTGTTTATTGTTGCCTTCTCTAAACGGAATAGTGATGCTTTTATTTTCTGCAAAGGATTTATCGTAAAAATCGGCTGCTTTGCGGCGGGAAGCAATGTATTCGTCCAGGTGTTTCAGCTTGATATTGAGTATGGCAGCCTGCATGGCATCCAGCCTGGAATTACAGCCTACCACATCGTGGTAATAACGCTTGCTTTGCCCGTGGGAAGCGATCATCCGGAGCTTGCCCGCCAGTTCATCGTCATCGGTGAACATAGCGCCGCCATCGCCAAAGGCACCCAGGTTCTTTGAAGGGTAAAAAGAGGTGCAGCCGATATGGCCAATGCTGCCGGTTTTCTTTACCATTCCATTACTGAAAGTATAATCACAACCAATGGCCTGGGCATTGTCTTCTATCACGAACAGGGTATGTTTTTTGGCAATGGCCATTATTTTTTCCATATCGGCGGCCTGCCCGTATAAATGAACAGGAATGATGGCTTTTGTTTTTGGCGTAATGGCTTTTTCAATAACTGCCGGGTCAATGCAAAAGGTTCTATTGTCAACTTCCACAAACACCGGTTTAATATGAAGCAGTCCCGCCACTTCCACCGTGGCTATATACGTAAAGGAGGGAACGATCACTTCATCTCCGGGCTGCATGCCCAGGGCCATCATGGCAATTTGAAGGGCGTCGGTTCCGTTGGCACAGGGAATGCAATGTTTGCTGCCGTGGTATTTTGCCAGGTTTTCGGCAAACTCATTCACCACTTTGCCGCCGATGAACATGGAGCTTTCCATTACCTCTATCACTGCTGCATCCACTTCTTTTTTTATCTTCTGGTACTGGGTCTTTGTATCAACCATTTGCAGGAGCCTCATAAGTATATATTTTATGCGGCGCAAAGATAAGGATTGCATCAGGAATAGGGAATTTGTAATATGAGCTCCGGGCAATTAAAAAATTGCGGTTAGATTTGTTGAAATTACATGCCGGGCAAATTCCTATATAATTTATTTCTGCTGCTGTATTCCACCGGGATCCGGATCGCTGCGGCCTGGAACCCAAAGGCCAAAAAATGGCTGGCCGGCCGCAACAACCTTTTCGCTTCGATCAACTCCAAACTCCAAACCTCAAACCGCAAACCTCAAACCGTATGGATGCACTGCGCAAGCCTGGGAGAGTTTGAACAGGGGAGGCCGTTATTAGAAGAATTAAGAATGAATGCTTCGACAGGCCCAGCAGAAGAATTAAGAATTGTGCTGACGTTTTTCTCTCCAAGTGGATATGAAGTAATGAAGGATTACAAAGGTGCCGATCATGTCTTTTACCTGCCAATGGATTCGCCGTTTAATGCAAAGAGATTTTTAGATACCGTTGATCCCTGCCTGGTGCTTTGGGTAAAATACGAATACTGGTTCTATTACCTGCAGGAAATAAAAGAACGGAATACCCCGTTGCTGCTTGTGTCGGGTATATTCCGGCAAAACCAGCCTTTCTTTAAATGGTATGGCGGGATATGGAAACAGATGCTGCGGTCATTCACATATTTCTTTGTGCAGAATGAGGAATCAAAACAATTACTGGCACAACTTGGGTTCAGCAATAACGTCCGTATCAGCGGCGATACCCGTTTCGACCGCGTGATAGAGATCGCTGAAAAACACCAGCCGGTCCCGTTCATCGAAGAATTTTGCGGCGACAGTATGGTAATGGTTGCCGGCAGCACCTGGGAAGAAGACGAGATAGAGTTGCTGCATTTTATAAAACAACACCCGCAGATAAAATTCATCATTGCGCCTCATGAAATAGAACCGGAGCATTTAAAAGATGTAAAGCAGGAGTTCATAAATTCTGTCTTTTATTCTGAGCTGCTTCAAACTTCAAACCTCAAACCTCAAACTTCAAACCCCAAACCTCAAACTTCAAACCCCAAACCTCAAACCTTAAACCTTAAACCCTCAAACGTTCTCATCATCGACAACGTAGGCATGCTGGCCCGTTTATACAAATATGCCCATATTACTTATGTTGGCGGCGGCTTTGGCGAAGAGGGCGTTCATAATGTGCTGGAAGCGGCTGTGTATGGAAAACCTGTTGTATTTGGCCCGGTGTATGAAAAGTTCATTGAAGCAAGCGGGCTGGTTAATGCCGGCGGCGGCATTAGTGTGGATGGACTTATTAAACTGGAAGATATTCTGAATAAGCTGGTGATTGATGAAGAGGAGAGGTTGAAAAGAGGGGAAGCGTCAAAAAGATATGTGTACGAAAATGCAGGGGCTTCTGATGAAATAATTCAGTTCATTCAGGAGAAACGCCTTTTAACCAGGTGATAGAACTGCTGAACAATTTCGTTGGCATCGCTCCATCCGTTCTTTACTTTCAATTCCCGTTGTATCCAGTATTCCGCTTCGGGAAAGATGGAAAAACCATTGATGGTCTTGATACTTCTTTCATAAGCCGGTTCATCGCCGCGGAACAGTTCATTGATAAATAAGAAACGATCATTCACCCCGATGGCTTTCCGCAGGTCCCTGATGGGAACTTCCGTAAGCGTTTCTCCCAGGTCTATCTTTGATTGCTTCAACCGTTCATTGATAGAGGCCGTTGCATTAACAGCTACGGTCTCGTTGATCTCTCTTTTGCTTTCATCGGGCCGAACCTCTTGTTTTTGCTGCTGATGGGTAAGTGTGGGAATATCGTCTTCACTGTCCATCATAATATGCGGTTTGTTCTGGATGCTTATTTTCTGCATTTCTTCGGCATTCCTTCGTATCTCTTCCAGTTCGGCCTCAATTTCGGCCTCATCTACCTGCAGTACTTCTACCGTTTTTATCTCCATTTCCACGTGGTGATTATTATTACCCGGCTGGTTAACCGGGTTCATCATGCCCGAAACCGTTATGGCTACATCATTAGTGATCATTGCATGGCCATGACTTCCCTGCAGGAGAAACAATTCCGCCTGTAACATCTGAACAGTAAGCAGCAATTGCTCCGGGGAGGCATTTTGCACAAACTGGTCCTGTAATTTTTTCAGGAGTGTTTCCACTCTTTCCATGATAATTAATATACTTTTGATGCCCGGTTTAGGGAGGCAGGGTAACTAATTGAGTTTTGGTCACCAAGGTACAAACAGATTTTTAAAAAATATAGCTAAATGTTTATTGAACCAAACCTGAAGGGTGAGCGGAGAGGCTGGATAGAAGTGATCTGCGGCAGTATGTTCAGCGGTAAAACGGAAGAACTGATACGTCGCTTAAAACGGGTAAAGATCGCCAACCTGAAAGTAGAGATATTCAAACCGTCCATTGATGTACGTTACGACCAGGAGAAGATCGTAAGCCACGATACCAACGCCATTTTATCTACCCCGGTTGATAATTCGCAAACCATTTTACTGCTGGCACAGGATGTAGATGTGGTGGGTATTGATGAAGCCCAGTTCTTCGACGACCAGGTAAGCAATGTATGTGAACAACTGGCGCAAAGAGGTATACGGGTAATAGTGGCTGGCCTGGATATGGATTACCAGGGCAATCCCTTTGGCCAGATGCCCAACCTGCTGGCAAAAGCCGATTATATTACCAAGCTGCACGCCATTTGCCAGGTATGCGGCAATATCGCCAATATCAGTTACCGTAAAGTAAATGAAGGCGGGCAGGTGTTGCTGGGAGAAAAAGATGTGTACGAACCCCGGTGCCGCATATGTGCCCAACTAAAAGATTAACCCGCAGCAATGATTAAACGGATCTTTACACTGGTGAAAAAAGATGTGCTGCTTGAGTTCAGGCAAAAGCATACATTTTATGGTATCCTGCTTTATATCGCTTCCACCATTTTTGTTCTTTACCTGTCGATGGATAAGCCCGATGCCAATGTATGGAATGCATTGTTCTGGACCATCCAGCTCTTTATCTGCGTGAATGCAGTAGCCAAAAGTTTTTTGCAGGAGAGCCGGGGCCGCATGCTTTACTTTTATTCCATAGCGTCGCCGGTGGAGTTCATAGTAGCCAAGATCATTTATAACCTGGTGCTGATGGTATTAATGAGCCTGGTAAGCTTATTGATGTTCTCCGTTTTTTTAGCCAACCCGGTTGATAATATCCTTCTCTTTACCGGGATCGTTGTGCTGGGCGGCGCCGGTATCAGCATTGTATTTACGTTGATGAGCGCCATTGCAGCCAAGGCACAACAGAATGCGGCGCTCATTGCCATACTCGGTTTCCCCGTCATCTTACCGCAACTACTATTACTGATGCGGCTGAGTAAAGCCGCTTTTGCAGAAGTTTTCAGGGAGGGGATGGTAGTGCAGATGGCTGGATTGATAACCGGGCTTGACGTATTGGTAATTGCAATGGCGGTGATATTGTTCCCGTATCTCTGGAAAGATTGAATGAACGATACCAGATGCAGGATACAAGATGCCAGATACCGGGTAGGGTAAAATAACTAAAGACCTTTTAATTCTCAGACTGTGTCCAGCATCCAGTATCCAGTATCCAGTATCTTGTATCCTGCATCCCGTATCCAATATCTGTCTTTAAAAATAACCCCGACTTCCCTATCTTTGCCTCCTCAATAAATTTCTTTCTTTTTTGAAGAAGAACTGGTGGAAAATATTATCCCTGCTATTATTGATCTACACCCTTGTGGCTGGTTTTCTGGTTGCAGTACCCGATCTTCCCATTATTCATCAATCTATCCGCAACCTGTATTTCCATGTGTGCATGTGGTTTGGCATGATGATCCTCTTTATCATAAGCTTTGTATATAGTATTAAATACCTCCGTGGATTTAAGCTGCAGAACGATATATATGCCCATAATTTTGCGGCTGTGGGTACCCTGTTCGGCATGCTGGGCTATGTTACCGGCGCCATTTGGGCTAACTATACCTGGCTAACGGATCAAAACCAGTCGTTGGGGAGCGTATTAAAAGAACCTAAACTTATCGGCGCTGCGATTGCCCTTCTTATTTACGGAGCTTATTTTGTTTTGCGGGGTTCTTTCACCGACATGGATAAGAAAGCAAGGGTGAGTGCGGTATATAACATATTTGCTTTTGCCATGCTGTTCCCAAGTATCTGGATCATACCAAGACTGGTGGGAAGTTTGCACCCCGGGGCACCCGGAAGCGATAGTGGTAACCCGGCCCTGAATGCACAAAATGACCTGGATGCCGGAATGCGTATGATCTTTTACCCGGCCGTAATTGGCTGGACCCTGCTGGGCGTATGGATCGCTACGCTAAAAATACGGTTACAATTAATTAAAGATAAAACCCTGCTGAATGAATAAGTTTATTTTACGCCTGGCGTTTTGTGTTTTTAGTTTGCTGGTATGCGGCGTTTCCTTTGCACAGGATAATTCCGGTTCAATGGATGTAATGCGTAGCAATGGAAAAATATATGTGGTGGTGGCAGTTTGCCTTACCATTTTACTGGGCCTTTTCCTCTATGTTTTTTCTATTGACAGGAAGATATCCCGGCTGGAGAAGGGGAAAGATTAATAGTATATAAGGTTTAAGGTATAAAGTAAGTTGACTGACATGAACCTTTAAACGATTTCTATATAACGATTGCTAAATATTAAACCAAATTTATGAGTGCGCAACAGCCTTACAGTTTCTTCCATAGCGTGGAAAGAAGCTTTGACAAAGCCGCCAAATTCACCAAATGGGATTTGGGGATATTAGAACAGATTAAAGCATGTAATAGTGTTTACCAGATGCGTTTCCCGGTAAAGCGTGATGATGGAAGTATTGAAGTGATAGAAGCGTACCGTGTGCAGCACAGCCAGCACAAATCACCCTGTAAAGGCGGTATCCGTTTCAGTGATGAAGTGAACCAGGACGAAGTAATGGCCCTGGCCAGTTTGATGACCTATAAATGCGCCATTGTGAATGTGCCGTTTGGCGGCGGTAAAGGCGGCATCAAAATAAATCCACGTAAGTACAGCGAGTACGAACTGGAAAAGATCACACGCCGTTACACATCTGAACTGGTTAAGAAGAATTTCATAGGTCCGGGCATTGATGTGCCGGCTCCTGACTATGGCACCGGTGCCAGGGAAATGGCATGGATCGTGGATACCTATGCTTCCCTGAAGCCAGGCGAGATTGATGCTGCAGGTTGCGTAACCGGCAAACCCATTACACAAGGTGGTGTTCGTGGCCGTACAGAAGCAACCGGTCTGGGTGTTTTTTATGGCATACGTGAAGTATGTAATATGCCCGATGTAATGAAGAAGCAGGGATTACCTGTAGGTATCGAAGGCAAAACCGTAGTAGTGCAGGGTATGGGTAATGTGGGATTCTATTGTGCCAAATTTTTTCGGGAACACGGAGCCATCGTAGTTGGAATTGCAGAATATGAAGGTGCCATCTATAATGCCAAAGGGTTGAATGAAGAAGATGTTTTTAAGCACCGGAAAGCAACCGGCTCTATTTTGAATTTTCCCGGGGCAACCAACCTGGCTAAAAACACGGATGCACTGGAACTGGAATGTGATATTTTAATTCCGGCTGCACTGGAGAATGTTATTAACGGGGATAATGCACCAAGGGTTAAAGCAAAGATCATTGGCGAAGCGGCCAATGGCCCCTGTACACCGGAGGCCGATGAGGTTTTTGCAAAAAAAGGGATCCTTTGTGTGCCGGATATGTACCTGAATGCAGGCGGTGTAACGGTAAGTTATTTCGAATGGCTGAAGAACCTGAGCCACGTTCGTTATGGCCGGATGGAAAAACGTTTCAATGAGAATATGAATATGCAGATCATCAACCAGATGGAGGCCCTCACCGGCAAATCGGTTAGTGAATCACAGAAAAAACAGATCGTTCACGGGGCCGATGAACAGGAACTGGTACACAGCGGACTGGAAGAAACCATGATCACCGCTACCCGGGAAATAATGGACCTGTGGAAAAGCAATCCCGATATTCCCGATATGCGTACGGCTGCGTATGTAAGCGCCATCAACAAAGTGGCTACCAGCTACGCCGAGTTAGGTATATTCCCATAACAACTATACATCGGTCAAATAAAAGATCCCACCTGCTTTACAACAGGTGGGATCTTTTTTATATGGGGGCTAGTGAAACCTATAAGGTCTGCCGGGCTGGCTTCAGTGCTGCAGACCTTATAGCGTTTTATTTATAATTTTACCACGTCCATTTGTTCGGTAACTTTTTTCTGCCTGCTTACCTGGTAAGAAACCGTTTTCCCTGACTTCTTTCCTGAGATGGTGAATGTAAGTACTGCATCGCCCAGGTCGTCGGTGTTCAGTAGGAACTGCTTTGAAAAGGTTTCACCCTTTACATTGGCAGAATACAGTACCACACCCGATTGGTCGGTAACAGCAATGTTGAACTCATTCTCTTCCCTGGAACCGGAGAAGTTAATCTGTATCAATGGCTGGTTCTTGTAGTTACCTGCGTATTTTAATTCAACAGGTACTGAACTGATACCATAGGCAGTGTCGGCTGCGGCAACGTTTGAAAAAAGCATTACGGCAATAAGCGTGATGGCGATAAAAGTGTTGTAGCGTTTCATAAAGTGTAATTTTAATGGTTAATAAAAAAGTTTATTAACAAACAACCGGATCGTATCATGCAGCAAGAAGGGTTAAAAAGAGAGCGGAAGAATTCCGCAGTACGGACAACCGGCAGGACGCTGATCGTTTGATAATGTAAAAGTAAATGATGTTATTCCGCCGTGCAAACCAACTTATGGTTGAATTTGATTCACCCAACCGGCGAGGTATCAACTGAAACCGTTGCTGGTAAAGGGTTTATAAAACGAGGCCTTATGACAGCCAACATTGATTTTACTGTTCAGAATTTAAATAACGACAGGCTGTTTTTTCTTTTTGTTAACATTCCGGTAATATGAAGCTGCTCATTTTTACGGGTAACAGCGAAGTTCAACTCATCCAGGTTCTCCATATTCCCGGATAAAGCATCGGGCAAATACCGCAGCAGGTTCGTTGGGATCTTTGTGAAGGCCAGGCGAAAGAACAGCACCGCCTTGATGCCTGCATCCGCTTTAGGATCATCATAATTAAATGCCGTGATGGATAATGTGCTCCCGGTTTTTTCCCGGCAGTAAGATCTTACCAGCGGCATGGGAAGAAAAACCTCGCCGGCTGCGGTGCTTTCTAATTTATTGTTCTGCTGCAGGTAATGGTAAACAGACGATATGTTGCTGCCGTTGATGAAGAAGGTAAAAGCGGGTTCCTGTATCGTATTCACTGTTAATTTTTCCACTTTATTGAATTCGTCGTCGTAGGTGTAGGTGATCGCCGAATCAGCTCTTTCCTTTATCCCCTGCAGGTTTAAACTGTATGATGTATTGTTTTGTGCGAACACCGAATCCATGTGCAGGTTGATGGCCGTTGATATTTTTTCTTTGGTTGCCTCATCCAGCAGGCTGTACAAGGCAGGTGGGGGTTGGGTAAAACCCAATGCAGAAAGAGAACCGGAAGAGTAAAGGAAATTTTCTTCCCGGAATATGTATTGACTGGCAGGCAGTATGGCTCCGCTGATACTGATCTTCTCTTTATCAAAATTGGCAGAAACAACAGCGGCTTCCTTTAAAAAGGTATTTGCAGGCAAATAAACCGTCAGGTGGCTTTTTGCATCAATTGCTTTTTCAAGCCCGGTACGGGCAATGAATTTTTTATCAGTGAAGAGTTCCCGGGCAACCTGTCTTACCCCGTTGCTGTCTCCTATAGAAGCTTTTGCTACCAATATATTTTCATCCTGCACAAAAAGATACAGGCCGGCTGGCCGGCTGGCAAATTCATGCCCGTTTATTTTTTCAAACTCAAATTTCTTAAGCCCGGCTTCAAAACCGTCTTTGCTTTTTCTGCTGAGTGATACATACCAGTTATTAGCCGGCTGATCTTTTGAATGAAAGGCCAGGATGTAATCGGGAATGGAGAACATATCACGCCAGCTGGTATCGGCGCTCTTTTTTGAAAAAAGTTTACCGGTCTTCCACTCTTTGGGTGTTGTAATAAGGTTCCAGAGTAAGGTATTGGTAACTCTTTTTACATCCAGCGCAACCACGCAGTCGGCGCTGGCAGGCACGGCTTTCTCACTCCATGTTTTGTAAAAGAGTTTTATGTATCCAACAAAGAGGAGGATGACCAGTATCAATAATGCCCATTTCCTCTTACGCATCAGTAAAGTTTTTTCTCTCTTTCCTGCCTGTCCTGTTCCATGATGTTGTTGATGGCATCCATCATGTTGAAGAAGAACTCCAGGCTGTTGCTGTGGTTGCCGGTGATGTTAAGGGTGGTGGTGCCCTGTATCATGCCGTCTTTCAGACTGCTTTCCATTTTGAGGTTGCCCAGGTTTTTGGAAAGATATTCAGTGATCTTTTTATTTACATCGGCGCTTACCTGGGTGGCTATCTTATCTACGAGCCTTTTGCTGTTGATGTTCAAAGAGTAATTATTATTGAGTATCGACGCCCATGTTTTTTCATCAGCCGCAAAACCGGTATTGCTTTTGGTCATATCGATCACTTCTTTGGAAGTGGTAACAACTACCTTTCCATCCTTTACCATAAAATAAAGACTGCTGAAAGGAACGTCACCTTCTTTAAAAGCCAGTTCGTAGTAGCCCTCTTTTTCTTTGTAATTAAAGCCTTCTTTTTCTGCATATTTAAGTGGAAGATCTGCCAGCTTCTTCATAAAGCCCTCTTTTCTTGTTTCCAGAGCAAAAGTGAAACTGGGCGACAGTTCCTTCTTGGTCTTCTTCACTTCTTTGCGGTTGAATTCATCGTCGTACTCGTAGTCGGTATAATTTACGATCTGCGGCTTCATGTCGTGCATTACAAAGATGTAATTGCCCGGTAACAGGTCGGCAATGGCTTTTTCATCAATGATGATCTCCAGCAGGTCAATGTACACATCCACCAGGTCGGCAAACTCATTCATGCGTAATGTATTGCTGAGGTATTTGCGCAGGTAAACGTAGTAATAGTTGGCCATGGCCTCGCTGTTGATGCTCATAGAGAAATAACCAATATTATCGGGGTTTACATAATTTGCCAGGCTGTTGCTTTGCTTGCTGTTCATTACGGCTGCTGCCAGGGCCGACATTTCAGCGCTGGCCGAATAACTCCTGTTCTCCATCCGTAACCTGTCTTTTTCAAAATAGAAATTCACAGCCGACTTAAAATCATCGGTAGTATCGGTACGTAAGGAGCGGTAACTGTTTAAGATTCCATAAGCGCCTTTGGCGAAAAAATTACCGTATTGATTCAGGATGCTTTCGGTATTGATCCACATACTGGCATGTGCTGCCGGATCAACGATCTTGGTATAGCCCGGATCATTTTTTATGGAATGAACAGTTTGTGTAAAACCTGCAGCCATTATTTTTTCGGCAGCGGCCTCTTGTTTTTTCCGGGCGATCATATCCTGCTGCTGCTGCCACAGTTCCCACCTGAGGTTGTTAAGGCTATCCTCTATCTTTCTTTCCATTTCTTCTTTCGCTTCTTTTTCCTCGTCCAGTGGAACCAGTTCAATTTCCATACTGGCGCTGTCTGATTGGACGATTGCAGTATCTGCAACAGGCGCTTCAACCACTGAGATGGCGGAGTCAACCAGTATCACGGAAGTAGAATCGGAGCCTGGGGTCTTGTAATAATTATCCCAGTAGTTGGCCCTGTTTTGGTACGTGGTATTCACTATAACGGCGTTGGTCCTGTTCCAGCCGATGTAAGAATCATCCGAAATGGAAAGAAAGCTGAAGCCGTTCTTCTTGCTGGTCTTCTTCTTTGCTCCGTAATTTGTTTGCATGAATTTCAGGAACTGGGCCTCATTTTTCAGTGGCAGCAGGGTTACAAAACTCATACAGGTATCTTCCATGGAAACATACTGGTAAATATCCTGTTCAAAATTTATACCGATATCCTGCAAAGAGATTTGCTTATCAATATGCAGCATCTTGAAAATATCATCCCTGATAAAATCGTATTTGCCGAGTTTTTTGATCGGCAGGCTTTTGCCAAAATTCTCTCCCGAATATTTCATCACCATGGTGGCGGTGGAAGGCACCCGGTTCAGCAGGTCCTGGGCATGTGTGACAGCGCCCATAAGGCATACAAGGGCAAGGAACAGGATGATCTTTTTCATTTGCATTAGTTTGTCAGGTTTATTTTATTTTCTACCGATCTTTTTTCATGGATCACATCCAGCGCATTCAGTTTCAGCATTACGGCTTTTTTGCTGGGAGCTATCTTTGTTTCTTTATTGCTGGCAGCTGAAACGGTTGATTCAAATTTAAATACCGCTGTGTAATTGGCCGTGGCAAATATCTCCTTATCGGCATTGCTCAGTTTCTTATAATCTTCTTTAAAGGAATACCTGTTCAGCCGTTCAAAAACGCCCGCATGGTATTCATAGAATTTATCCGGGGCTTTCTTAGAAGTATTCTCCTTCAGGTAAATATTCTTAACGGCATTGTTCAAGCCGGTCACATGCTTAAAATTGCAACTGATGCTGGCAATGAAATTGTCGAAGTCAAGCGACGTTTTTACATTACTGATGCCGGGTGTTTTGGCCACTGTTTTTTCAATATCGGCCATACGGTACTTTATATCTTCCTTCGAAGGCACATCATGCCCGTTGATGGTCTTCATCTTCATGATGGAGTTGAGCCTTGTTTTACTTTTGCTGAGGTTGAGTACCAATTGAAAATCGCCGGAGCCATCGGCTTTTAAAAAGATCTGCTCCACAATTTCAAAACAGCCGGTGAGGCTTACCAGGCAGGAAAATAAAAATAAATAAGCCGCAATTTTCATGGGGTCAAGTTACGGCAAAACTACACAATTATGTAAAAAGTTGACAAGGTAACTTTAATGGCATGTGATAAGCCTGTACCGCCTGCTACGCTGAAATTCTGCACTGAAAATTTATAGGTTTTTTGTGGGCTGTATCAGGTCCCACAAATTACCATACAGGTCTTCAAAAACCGCAACGGTGCCATAGGGTTCGGTTACCGGCGGCCGTACAAAATGAATGTCTTTAGCGAGCAGGTTACTATAATCACGCCAGAAATCATCGGTATATAGGAACAGGAATACCCGCCCGCCTGTTTGATTACCCACCCGGCTTTTCTGTTCTTCAGTGGCGGCCTGTGCAAGCAATAAACAGCACTGTCCATCGCCTGCCGGTTTTACCATTACCCAGCGTTTGGTTTCGCTCAGTTGTGTGTCTT
>DAOLIP010000059.1:0-2042 GCA_035328475.1 Ferruginibacter sp. | reverse complement strand
TCGCCTGCCGGTTTTACCATTACCCAGCGTTTGGTTTCGCTCAGTTGTGTGTCTTCAACAAGGATGAAGTTCAGTTTTTCAGTGTAAAACTTAATGGCGTCATCGTAGTTGCTCACTACTAAAGCGATGTGGGCTATGTGTTGGTTCATGGTAATGGTTTGGTGATGGAAAACAGACCAGGTTTTGGTTCGTTGACGAGTACCTGCTGCAGATCCTTTTACTGTATTCTCAATTCATTTTTCTCACTTTGTCAATAAAATCATCAAATAACTTATCCGTATTTTTGGGATCATAAGGAGTACGGTAGAGTATGTAGAATTCTTTTCCTTCTTTGATCGACAGTTCGGTATCATTTGGTGAAAAGGCGCCAACAAAACAGGTATAATATTCCGGACCACGCCGGAACTGGCAGGTAACCTTAAAGATGTAGAACCGGGAAGTACCACTATTTACAGGGGCTTCTTTTACGGATACAAGATCATAGTACTTCTGAATATTCTCCGGTATCTCGGAGTCGGTAAATATCCGTACAAAGGCATCAGCAAAGGACCGCTGGTTTGCATACTCACCTTTAAAGAAAGATTGTTTGCCGATCTTCTGCATGGCATCGTATAACTCAATACGCCGGGCAGGGGTTTTGCTGTACCAGTCAGTTAATTCAACCGGCACAGGTTGATTGTTTTTGGCAAGTGCTTTAATGATCATGCCGCTCACGTGATAATTCTGTAGTTCGAGAAGGTCACTGAGTACAGATCTGGCCTGCTTCTGGTTGATCTTTGCAAGTAGTTCGAGGATGGCATAATCGAAAGGAACGGAATATTTTTCATTGTTTTTTTCCTGGTAGCTTCTCAATGTTCTTTTTGCCAGCCGGTAAATGTCGTCTTCATAGCTTTTAACACTGCTGAATTGAACCTGGTTGCTATCGATCAGCATGGCAGTTATCCCGGCAATAAAGGGGGCCAGGGATTCGTCACTGAATTTAGCAGCAATATCCGGGAACAGGTCTTTGGTGATTGAAGGAGCCTTCATTAAACTGGCCAATACAGGTTCATAGTCAGCATTCGCAGGCGGGTCGGTCAGTAATAAATTTTTGAGAAGCTGGTAGGCGGATGCATTTTTTGATGCTGCGAGCATATGGAACATCTGCATTCTTAGATCTTCCCGTTTACCACGCAGTGCCGGATAATTTTGTTTGATGAAACTGAAAAGATCTTCGCCTGCATAAGGCGTTATTGCCTGTCCAAGCAGACCGGTAATATTCGTTCCGCCAATACTGGTATTGCCATAATCATATAACAGGGCCTTCATCATTTTTGGCAGGTCGCTTGCCGGGAACCGGTATCCGTTCTTCAGAACTATGGCAGCGGCATTTCGCTTCACGGCTTCTTCCGACTGAAGGTCTGTTATTAGTAAGTCTGTTTTTGTTGTAAAAGCATGGCTGGTAAAATGTTCATTAATAAAATGGAAACTGTTGAAAAAAAGATCGGCGTTATTATCTGTTACCAGGGCCTTGTCTCCTTTCAGGTTAATGACAAAAACTGAATCGGCGTAATGCATTAGACGTATCCTGCTGTACGAATTACTTGCCATTGCTTTTAAAAGAAATTCCCTTCCTTCTATGTTGCCGTTAAATACTGTTTTCTTATAGATCAGTGAATCGGGGCCATACATATTATCTACAGCCAGCGAATCATTAAAGTGAATACGGGCATAGTCATTCAGCAATGTATTTTTGCTATCGGTCCAGTAAAGTTTGTCTAATGCGAGGGCAGTAATTCCATACGACATGGCAGTACTGCTGTCATATGCATAGTAGTCTGTACGTTTACCCGTGTTGCCTGTGTTTGTTTGCATGATACTGATGGGAGAGGGGGCCGATACAGAAAAGAGATTGTCTCCTCCGGTTTGCTTTTCAAAGGCAGTTGCCAGGTAAGGCAGGAAACGAAATGAATGGACGAATTCGTCAAACAGTTGCTCATTACCCGGTAATGCAAGTGCACGGGCCGTAAGATTGTAGAACCGGTTATGCCGCAGCGCTGATA
>DAOLIP010000058.1:0-23333 GCA_035328475.1 Ferruginibacter sp. | reverse complement strand
TTGAATGTCGTTTAAGCCCTTCAACTATCTTCAACAATGTTCAACTCACTAAAAAGTTGTGGCATAAAAAATAAAAAATTGAAGAACGAATTCGATGTAATAATAATCGGCAGCGGCATGGGAGGCCTCATTTGCGCTGATGTACTCGGCAGGGAGGGATATAAAGTATGCGTACTGGAAAAGAACAAACAGGTGGGCGGCAGCCTGCAAACCTATGTACGGGATAAAGTGATCTTTGATTCCGGCGTACATTACCTCGGCGGACTGGGCAAAGGACAAAACCTTTACCAGGTGTTCAAATACCTGGGAATAATGGATAAACTGAAGCTGCAGAAGATGGACGAGGATGTTTTTGACAAGATCATTGTGGAGAACGACGATAAAGAATACGTGTTTGCCCAGGGGTACGAAAATTTTATTCAGCACCTGCTGAAGGATTTTCCTGCAGAAGAAAAAGCACTGCGGGTCTATTGCGATAAGATCAAAGAAGTATGCAGTAAGTTTCCTTTATACAATTTGCGTTCGGGGGGCGATGTAAATGAAAAGACAACGGTGCTGGAAATTGACACCAAAACATTTATTGAATCCATCACAACGGATAAAAAACTGCAGGCCGTGCTGGTGGGGAACAGTATGCTGTATGTTCTGCAAGGGAATAAAACGCCTTTTTATGTTCATGCCATGATATTGAACAGTTATATCGAAAGTTCCTGGAAATGCATTGATGGGGGTTCGGCCATTGGCAAATACATGGTGCAGAACATTCGTCAGCATGGCGGCGATATCCGTCGCAATACCGAAGTAAAAAGAATTGTGGTGGAGGATGGAAAGGCCACAGCAGTTGAGCTTGCCAACGGATCGCAATTGCAGGCAGGTATCTTCATCAGCAATATGCACCCGGTACGAACGCTGGAAATGACCGAGACCAGCCTGATCAAGCCGGCTTACCGCAGCCGGGTGAAAGAACTGGAGAACACCATCTCTTCTTTCATTGTGAATATTGTATTTAAAAAAGACACTTTCCCCTATATAAAGAACAACTACTATTATCACAAAGACGGGCATGTCTGGAATACGGCCGATCATACAGAAGAGAACTGGCCCCTCTGTTATTCCCTGTTCTTTTCTGCCTCATCTAAATCGGATGTATATGCCGAGTCGATGACCATTCTGGCCTACATGCGGTTTGATGAAGTGAAACAATGGGCCGGCACGTTCAATACCGTTGCCAATGAGGTTGACAGGGGGAGTGATTACGAGGAATTCAAAAAAAGAAAGGCTGAAATACTGATCGACCTGGTGCAGGAAAAATTTCCGGGAATAAAAGACGCCATCAGGTCTTACTACACAGCCACGCCTTTATCGTACCGGGATTATATCGGCAACGATGATGGTTCTATGTATGGTATTGCAAAAGACTACCGCAACCCGTTAAAAACATTCATCTCTCCCCGTACCAAGATCCCCAACCTCTATTTAACCGGGCAAAATCTTAATTTACATGGGGTGCTGGGCGCCAGCATGAGCGGACTGGTTACCTGCATTGCCCTGCTGGGAAATGAAGACATTATTGAAAAAGTGAGAAATGCTTAAAAGAAAGAAATTCTGGAAACGGGTACTCTATGTATTGGGCGCATTTATGTTGCTGCTGATCATTGGAGCGGTATATATTGTACAGGTATCAAAAGTAGATCCGCCAAAGATCGCCGATACAGGCAGCCTGCAACTGCAGCGCACCGATCACGGCAACGGGTTCTATACACTTAAAGACAACTGGTTCCGCCACAGCAAAAGCGGCCTGTTTGAATTATATGTAGAAGGAGATGCGTTTGAACGGGGCGTTATTAATGGTAAGCTTACTGAAGAACTGGTAGTACGGCAGGAAGATCATTTTGCGGAGCAGATAGAAAAAATGATCCCGTCAAAATTCAAACGGAGTTTTTTAAAATACCTGATCGGTTTTTTTAACCGAAACCTCGATAAAAATATTTCTGAGGAATACAAGCAGGAAATTTATGGCGTATCGGAATCTGCTTCTTCCAATTACCAATACCTCGGGAGTAATTACCAGCGCATCTTAAATTATCATGCAGCACACGATATTGGCCATGCGGTGCAGAACCTGGCCATGGTGGGCTGCACTTCATTCGGCACCTGGGGCGCTATGTCGGCCGACAGTACCCTAATCATCGGCCGCAATTTTGATTTTTATGTGGGCGATAAATTTGCCGAAGATAAAATAGTGGCCTTCTTCAATCCTAAGCAGGGCCATAAGTTTATGACGGTTACCTGGGGCGGTTTTACCGGTGCCGTGTCGGGCATGAACGACCAGGGAGTTTCGGTTACCATCAATGCGGCTAAGTCGAGCCTGCCAACGGGTTCGGCCACACCCGTATCGCTGGTAACAAAAGAGATCCTTCAATACGCAAAGAATATCAAAGAGGCAATTGCGATCGCCCGGACAAGAAAGATGTTTGTATCTGAATCTTTTTTAGTGGCTTCGGCTGCTGATAATAAAGCGGTGATCATTGAAAAAACGCCGGACGACCTGGACGTGTACGATCCGAAAAAAGACGTTATCGTTTGCACCAATCATTTTCAAAGCAATGGCCTGGCAAAAACAAAGATGAACATTGAGCAGGAAAATGAAAGTGCTTCTTCTTACCGGTATAAACGAATGATGGAGCTGCTGAAAGCAAATGGAAAGAACACCGTACAGAAAACGATCAACATACTCCGTGACCGGAAGGGACTGAACAATGCCAACATAGGTATGGGAAATGAAAAAGCCATCAACCAGTTAATTGCCCATCATTCCATTGTGTTTGAACCGAAAAAATTATTAGTTTGGGTTTCCTCTTCGCCCTGGCAACTGGGAGAATATGTAGCTTATGATCTGAATAAAGTGTTTGCATTGAAGGGAATGAAAGACAACAGAGAGATATCCGACAGCAGCCTGCGCATTGCACCGGACTCTTTCCTGTTAACGCCGGACTATAAGAACTTTATGATCTTTCACAACATCAAACAGCGGATCATGGATGGCGGAGAGGTGAACACAGATAGTTTAATTGCCAGTAACCCGGAGTTTTATAATGCCTATGTGCTGGCAGGAGATTATCTCTACAAAAAGAAGAACTATTCAGCAGCACTGAAAAATTACCAGCTTGCTCTTACAAAAGTGATCGCAACAAAGAAGGAGGAAGACCATGTGAGGGAGCAGGTAAAGAAAATAACAGGGAAATTAAAGTGAATCATGCAGGGCTAAAGCCCATTCAATGAATTGAGATCATTTGCCCCGGCCTTAAGGCCGGGGCAAAAAGAACAATCTTCTCCTGGGCTTTAGCCCCGGATAAAAAATAAATTATACTATGATCCTTGGCATCGGAACCGATTTAATAGAAGTAGAGCGGGTGGCCGGAAAGATGGAGAAAAAAGCCGGCTTTAAGGAACTGGTGTTTTCGCCGGCAGAAATAATATATTGTGAAGCCAGGGCGAATAAATACGAACATTATGCCGCCCGCTTTGCCGCCAAGGAAGCATTCTTAAAAGCGATCGGCACCGGCTGGCGAAGCGGAACGGCATTCAATGAAATAGAGGTATATAATGATGCGGAAGGAAAACCGGAACTTCGTTTCCTGGGAATTACCGCTAACACGGTTGCCGAAATGAAAGCCGGGAAGATATTTGTTTCACTCTCTCATCTTAAAACAATGGCATGTGCCATGGTAATAATTGAAGCTATATGACATACTCACCGGATGCCGCTTTTAGAAGCAGGGAACAGATAAGGGCCATGCAGGATAAAAAACTGCAGGAAGCCGTTGCTTACCTGAATGAGAACTCCCCGTTTTACCGGGAGTTGTTTGCCCAGGCCAAGTTCAATGTAAAGGGTATTAAAACGGTAGAAGACCTTTTGGGAATTCCTGTTACGGTGAAGGAAGACCTGCAGCAGCGAAACAATGATTTTTTATGTGTGCCCGGGAACCGGATCATTGAATACAGTTCCACCTCCGGTACACTGGGCAGCCCGGTTACCATTGCACTTACCGAAAATGACCTGAACCGGCTTACCTACAATGAGTATTCTTCTTTCATCAGCGCTGAAGGAACCAAGGAAGATATTTATCAACTGATGCTTACACTCGACCGGCAGTTCATGGCGGGCATGGCTTATTATTCGGGGATAAGAAAATTAGGAGCCGGCATCATCCGGTTGGGTCCTGGTGTTCCCTCGCTGCAATGGGAAACCATTCAGCGGCTGAAACCAACAGCCATTGTTGCGGTTCCATCCTTTATACTTAAGCTGATACAGTTTGCCCATGAACACAAGATCGATGTCAATGCCTCTTCTGTTAAGAAGGCCATCTGCATCGGCGAAAATATACGCAATACGGATTTTTCGTTGAACACATTAGGCAAGCGCATCACTGAATCCTGGAATATAAAATTATTCTCTACCTATGCCTCTACCGAAATGCAAACCGCATTCACCGAATGCAGCGAATGCAGGGGCGGGCATCTTCAACCCGAACTGCTGATCGTGGAGTTGCTGGATGAAATGAACAAACCCGTAGCCGCCGGCCAGCCGGGCGAAGTAACCATCACTACATTGGGTGTGGAAGGCATGCCGCTGCTGCGTTACAAAACAGGCGACATTTGTGTGTATGATGATAAACCCTGCAAGTGCGGGCGCAATACCCTGCGCTTATCACCGGTAGTGGGCAGGAAAAAGCAAATGATAAAATTCAAAGGCACCACCTTATACCCGCCTTCCTTATTCGACCTGCTGAATGAAATGGAGGAAGTGCGTGATTTTGTGGCCGAAGTATATTCCAACGAGATCGGTACCGATGAAGTGAAACTTCACCTGTTGCCGGTAAGCGATTCGGAAGAATGCGACCGTAAGATCCGTTCTTATTTACAGGCCCGCCTGCGGGTGAGCCCGCATATTCAATATGTATCTAAAGAAGATATGCAGAAGATACAATTCCCCGAAGGAAGCCGGAAAGCGATCAAATTCATTGACAGGAGGAATTAAAAAGCAAACGTCATGGCGGGGTAGTACAACGAAGCCACCTCCTGAATAGAAGATGGCTTCACTACGTTCGTCATGACGCTGAAAAATCAGTTAACGGTTATCAGCAAAGGCTGGTAACGGTTCTTCTTCACCTTTGCCCTTCCAATGAATTGGTTGCCGTTTATTCTTGAAAACTTCGCCGGGAAAACCATCACGTCTTCTTCCCTGGTGTCAAAAAGAATTTCTTTGTTGGTGATCACCCCGGCCCTGTCCAGTTTTGAAACCACTACCTGGCCACCAGCGCCATCCTGGTGGTATTTTGGAACCTCGTCTTCCTGGATGTCAATATTCCTTTTATTATCTAAGTACAAAAAGTAATAACCCGTTGCATCACTGATGAGTTTGAAGCCCATGGTGCCGGGTAAATTGTAATTGATCGCATACGTATAACTGTACGTATTGCCCCGCTGCTTTTTAGGTATTTTACGCAGCCAGTCAAATTTACCATCTGCATTTACCCTTCCTGCAACGATATCTTCATAATGAAAAGTGGCACTCGTTCTCACCTGCCCCCTGCTGTCGGTGGTTCTTGTAACATCTATCCAGTATTCTTCCAGTACCAGGAGGATGCCTCCATCACTTTCCACAATGATATTCCTTACTTTTAAATAAGGGGCTTCGTAATCATCTTTTTTCTCCATTTTCCTTTTGGTTCTTGCCGATTCGAATTTCTGAAGGTCTTCCAGCGGGAATTCATAATAACCGTTTTTGAACTTAACCACTTTATTATTCTGGTCCAGGGTGGCTAAGAAGATGCCGTCTGTTCCGCTTCCTTTTGATTTTTTGCTGTAGGTACTGGCAATCACCATTTCGTGGTTGAAGTTTTCGATCAGGGATGTTTCCCGGATAAAATAGTCATCCAGCGAGATCTGTGCTGAGATGATCTTTTTACTGCCTTTCACGAATTTCAGCACTTCAAAATGATAACCCGGTTTACCGGTCTCTTTATCCTTTTCTCTTCTTTTTTCTGAATCATATACTTTGGCAAGCATATAGGCATTTCCATTGCCATCAATGGAAAAATCAGAGTTATCCATGATCTGTTCAGTGTAAGGCATAGTGAATTCGCCACCCCAGAGTTTGTTCATATTCTCATCAAATACCTGCAGGCCGATCCTGTCGTAATTAAGTTTGTCGTTTTTTTCTTCCGGCCACAGGCGGTAGCTTACCAGTAATTTTTTATGTTCTGCATCGTAGTCGAATTTATATTTATTGTCCACCTTAAACTGGTAAAAACCGGTTGAGGTCAGGTCGCCGCTTAGTTTGGTGGTCTCAAACATCCTGGTGTTGGTATTGGTTAATTTGCCCGAAACAACGTCTATCTTATCATAATAGAGCATTTCTATTTTGGAATCTTTATCCCAGTCGCTGTGCATCCAGTAATAATTGTGGTTATCAAAACTGGTCACGGCTTCGCTGTTGAAGTTCTTGGTTGCCTCCGGTAATTCAATAACCTTTTCTGTTGTCTGGTTCAGTGTCTGGGCATCAAAACGTACAATGGTGAGCTCTTCTTTTTTAAGTGCCAGGTTGATGATCCCGTCTTTATCGTTGCCGAAAAAAGAAAGGTCTTCCGATTTCCGGGGCAGCTCATATTCTGAACCCAGTTTAAAAGTGAATTTTTTGTTTTGTGCAAAAGATGAGGCAGCCGTTAGTAGTGCTGCAATAAGGAACGAATACTTCATAGTGGTATAGTGCATTATTGATTTAAACGAAAGAGGATACAAGAGCAGGAAATCAGTCGCCGCCCTTCCTGATGAACTTACCGATTTTTTGCCCGGATAAATAATACGCATCGGCAATGCGTGAGCCGGCATCAAAGGCAGCGCCCCGGAACATATTCTCGCCGGGCCTTTCTACCGAAAGCACGATCAGTTTTTTTGTTGGGTTGGCAGTTTCTACAATGGTAACGGTTCCGTCGATACCGGCATTTCTTTTTGAAACACCCACACTATAGCCCGGTTCCAGCGCACGGGTGTTAAAGATCAATGTGTATTTAGCGTCTTTACTCACCGTCATTTTACTGAGGTTGGTAAAACCAAGGATAAATTTGGGTTCAAATTTCTGCTTTTTGTCTTCTTCCCATTTGCGGGCCCATATCTCCCCGCTTCCTTTTTCTTTTTCGTTGTTCTCCTGCGTTTTGCGTTTTATGTAATTCGCTTCGGTGCCGTCGTCTCCCACGGTCATTTTTTCATAGGTGAATTCTATGTTGATCGTTTTTTCTTCTTTTAAGAGGGAGAGATCACCTTTGGTAAGATCAACCTGCTGGGCAAATGAATGAATGCCCGAAAACAAAATAAGGATAATGCTGAAAAGAGTTTTGATTGCTTTCATCCGGTAATTTTTTATTTTGATAAGGGGCAAAAATAAAGACTTCCAGTTAACGGGAAGTCTTTGAGAAACATTGTTATGTTAATATTCTTTATTTCAGGTATTTGCCAAGCCTTTTACCGGATACCGCATATGATTCCTGGATCCTGGTGCCGGTGTCATAATCATAGCCGCCATAGATCCTGCCTGGTGCATTATTGATGGTGAACTCGGCCAGCTTTTTATCCTTATTGGCGGTTTCAACGATCCAGGCCACAGCATCGATCTCTGCATTTTTACGGCTGATCACAATATTATAGCCGGGTTCAATGGAGGTAGTCTTGAATACCAGGGTGTATTTGGCGTCTTTTTTAACGGTCATGCCCGTTGCATCCTGGAACTCGTTGATGAAGCGTGGTTCAAACCTTGATTCACGGTCGCTTACCCAGCTCTTTGCCCAGGAGTCGCCCCTTCCGGGTTCTTTCTTGTTGTATTCCTCTGTTTTTGCTTTGAGATAATCTGCTTCTTTGTCGTATTTACCCACGCTCAGGCCATCGTAAATGAATTCAATGTTCACCGTGGATTCGTTCTTCAGGATATTCTCATCTCCACTGGTGGTCTTGATCCGTTGCGCACTTGCTGTTAAGGAACCCAGAACGATCAGGGAAACAGCCAAAAAACCGGTTAAAAGTTTCATATAAAAAGATGTTTTTAGGTGATAACTGGAGTTAAATGTAGGATAAAATCCTTCAACAAAAATACCCATTAACCACAATTTTGTTGCATCCTCTTTTTAATAACTTCACATGCCATAGGGCAAAAGACTGCAAATTGAAATCTTTATTATATTTTTACCGCTTCAGATAAAACCTGTTATTGAGATAAATTTCGGACCATGGTACATGTAGGAGACAGCGCCCTTTCTTTAGATGATTTTTCCAATATACTTTTTAAGGGAAAAGAGGTTGTTCTGGATACCCGGGCATTGGAAAAAGTGGATACCAATTTCCGGTTCTTAAAGAATTTCTCTTCCAATAAACTCATTTACGGCATCAATACAGGCTTTGGCCCCATGGCCCAGTACAAGGTAAGCGAAGAGAACATGCTCCAGCTTCAGTACAACCTCATCCGCAGTCACAGTTCCGGTTGCGGAACCCTCATGTCGCCCATTATGGTTAAAGCTGTAATGGTGGCCCGGCTCAACAGTCTCATGCAGGGCTTCTCCGGGGTTCATACCGAAACGGTGGAATTGCTGAGAGATCTTATCAATAAGAATGTGAGCCCCTGCATTTTTGAACACGGCGGTGTAGGCGCCAGCGGCGACCTGGTTCAGCTGGCTCACCTGGGGCTGGTATTGATCGGCGAGGGAGAAGTTATTTATAAAGACGAAGTACGGCCAACGGCAGAGGTTTTTGCAAAACTGAAAATAAAACCGCTTACCATTCACATACGTGAAGGGCTGGCCATACTCAACGGCACTTCGGCCATGACGGGCCTTGGTATGCTCAATATCATACAGGCGCAAAAACTGCTGGAATGGTCGGTGATGCTTTCGGCCATGATCAATGAAGTGGTGGAAGCCTTTGACGACCACTACTCGTACGAGTTAAACGTGGTTAAGCATCATAAAGGCCAGAATAAAATTGCTGCCCAGCTTCGTGATATATTGAAAGACAGTAAAATGATCCGTAACCGTTCGGAACATTTATATAACCCAGATAAATTAGACCAGGAAGTTTTCCAGGATAAGGTGCAGGAATATTATTCGCTGCGTTGCGTTACCCAGGTGCTGGGCCCCATTTACGATACCATCTGCCAGTCGGAAAAAGTAGTGGTGGATGAGATCAATTCAGTAAATGATAACCCGGTGATCGATCACGAGAACCAAAACATCTTTCACGGCGGTAATTTCCACGGCGATTATGTTTCGCTGGAGATGGACAAACTGAAGATCGCCATCACCAAACTGTCGATGCTTTCCGAAAGGCAGCTCAACTATTTGCTGAATGAAAAGCTGAACCAGAAATTCCCGCCCTTTGTAAACCTGGGCGTACTGGGTTTTAATTTTGGTATGCAGGGCATGCAGTTCACCGCCACCTCTACCGTGGCAGAGAACCAGACCATGTCGTTCCCCATGTATGTACACAGCATACCCAACAACAACGATAACCAGGATATTGTAAGCATGGGTTGTAATGCAGCGCTGATGACACGAAGGGTTGTCAATAATTCCTTTGAAGTGCTGGCCATACAGATGATGACGGTGCTGCAGGCCATCGATCACATGAAATGTACCGACCGGTTATCGGCAGAAACGCATCATATTTATTCGGAAGTAAGAAAACTGTTTCCTGTTTTCATTGAAGACAAACCGAAGTACAAAGACCTGGAAAGAATAAAGAGCCACTTTGAAAAATCCGACCCGGTAATTTCTTTCAAACTGGGTAAAGTGAGGGAACAAATCACATCGTAAGATGTTACATAAGCAGGGATAAAGGCACCCCAAAAATATAAACAGCAACTGATCAGATAAGGTAAACAGATATAAATGAAATTTGCATTAGTAACAGGCGGATCAAGAGGAATAGGACGGGCCATATGTTTAAAGATGGCAGAGATGGGGTATAATGTACTGGTAAATTACAGGTCAAATGAGGCAGAAGCCAATCAAACACTGGCGATGGTAAAGGAAAAAGGAGTGAACGGGGAGATCATACAATTTGATGTGGCGGATAAAGAACAGGTGATCGCTGTATTGGGCGGATGGATGGAAGCGAACGCTGATAAAACAATTGAAGTGCTGGTCAACAATGCCGGCATACGGGAAGATGGCCTGATGATGTGGATGAAAGACGAACAATGGGACCGGGTGATCGATACCAGCCTCGGCGGTTTCTTTTATGTTACCCGGCTGGTGGTGAACAGTATGCTGCAGAAAAAAGCAGGCAGGATCGTAAACATTGTTTCGCTTTCTGGACTGAAAGGATTGCCCGGGCAAACAAACTATTCTGCTGCCAAAGCAGGCGTGATAGGTGCCACCAAAGCACTGGCCCAGGAAATAGGAAGAAAAGGTATTACTGTGAATGCGGTGGCCCCGGGATTCATAAAAAGCGATATGACAGCCGACCTGAATGAAAATGAACTGAAAGCCATGATACCGGTAAAGCGTTTTGGTTTACCCGAAGAAGTGGCGCATACGGTTGGATTTTTAGTTTCGGAAGGTGCGGCGTATATAACCGGGGAAGTTATTTCGGTGAACGGAGGATTGTATTCATAGACATTAAGGCATTAGACATTGGTCACTTGCAGAGACCTTAAATGACCAATGACTAATGGCCATTGACTTTTATTTATGAACAGAAGAGTAGTTATAACCGGCATGGGCATTTATTCCTGCATAGGAAAAAACCTGGAGGAGGTAAGGGACTCACTATATAAAGGAAGGTCCGGCATCATCCTGGATCCGGTGCGTAAGGACTATGGTTACCGCTCAGGTCTTACCGGCTGTGTAGATAAGCCCGACCTGAAAGGAAAATTAGACCGGCGGGCCCGTATCATGCTGCCCGAACAGGGAGAGTATGCATACTTAGCCACTATGGAGGCATTGGCCAATGCGGGTATTGATGCCGATTATATACAGGCGAATGAAATAGGAATCTTGTACGGCAACGACAGCTCCGGTAAAGCGGTGATAGAAGCCGATGATGTGATAAGGGAAAAGAAAGACACCATGTTGGTTGGTTCGGGTGCGGTTTTTCAAACAATGAACTCAACCGTGACCATGAACCTGGCCACCATTTTTAAATTACGCGGCATCAACTTCACCATCAGCGCCGCCTGTGCCAGCGGTTCTCATTCCATCGGCCTGGGCTATCATTTTATTAAAACCGGTTTGCAGGATTGTATCATCTGCGGGGGAGCCCAGGAGATCAATCACCTTTCTATGGGAACCTTTGACGCTCTTTCGGCATTTTCCGTAAGAGAGTTGGAGCCAACAAAAGCATCCCGTCCTTTTGATCGTGACAGGGACGGGCTTATTCCGAGCGGTGGTGCGGCAACAGTTATATTGGAAAGCCTTGAATCGGCACAGAAAAGAGGCGCAAAGATATTGGGCGAAGTGATCGGCTATGGCTTTTCTTCCAATGGTGCCCATATTTCAAACCCAACGGTGGAGGGGCCGGTAAGGTCGCTGCACATGGCCATGAAAGATGCAGGATTAAGTGCAAAAGAAATCGATTATATAAACGCCCATGCCACATCCACCCCGGCAGGAGATGCCAGTGAGGCAAGGGCCATTGATGAAGTTTTTGGGCAATATAAACCCCTGGTAAGTTCAACAAAATCGATGACCGGACACGAATGCTGGATGGCCGGAGCCAGCGAGATTGTATATTCATTGCTGATGATGCATAACTCCTTTGTAGCACCCAACATCAACTTCGAGAACCCGGATGAAGACTCGGCCCGGCTTAATATTGCAAAAAGTGCGGTTGAAAAAGATATAGTTGTATTTTTGTCAAACTCTTTTGGGTTTGGAGGAACAAACTCATCACTCATTGTACGAAAACTGATTTAATACACTGCTATGACGAATACCGAAATTATTGAGAAGATTCACGAGTTCCTGATCGAGGAATTTGAAGTGGATGCAGCCAAATTAGTTCCCGAAGCCAATTTAAAAGAAACACTGGGCTTAGACAGCCTGGATTATATCGACCTGGTGGTGGTTATTGAAAGCAACTTCGCTTTTAAGGTAAAGCCCGAAGACTTTACCAATATTGCTACCTTCCAGGATTTCTGCGACTACGTTATCTCCCGGGTGAATTCTAAAGAAATGGCATAATGTCTTCCTGGCATGGAAAATCCAAAGGCACTCCACTCGGGTACCGCATTTTTGTGTGGGTATTAAGATCCTTTGGCGTGTCGCCGGCCTATTTCCTGTTGCGCTTTGTTGTTTTGTATTATTTTCTTTTCTCCTGGAAAGCATCGGGTCATATCTACCGTTTATACCGCCGCAAACTTGGTTATGGCCGGTTTGCTTCTGCAGGGAAGATATACCGTAATTATTTTCTACTGGGCCAGGGCCTTATTGATAAAGTGGTGATGATGGGCGGCATAAAGAATAAATTCAGTTTTGAGTTTGACGGTGAAGCGAACCTGCAGAAAATAGCCACGCTTAAAAAAGGAGGCATCCTGCTCAGCGCCCATATCGGCAACTGGGATATCGCCGGGCATTTATTCTCCCGGCTGGAAACGCCGATCAATATTGTGCTTTACGACGGAGAGCACGAAAAGATAAAGCAGTATCTCGAAAGCGTTACCGGCAAACGGAAGGTGAACATCATTGTGATCAAAGAAGACCTTTCACATATCTATGCCATCAGCGACGCCTTTGCAAAAAATGAACTGCTGTGTATGCATGCCGACCGGTTCATAGAAGGGAATAAAACAATGAAAGCCGATCTTTTGGGAGAGTCCGCAAAATTTCCCATGGGCCCCTTTTTGCTGGCTGCACAGTTTAAAGTGCCGGTCTCATTTGTTTTTGCAGTAAAAGAAAGCAGGTTGCATTACCACTTTTTTGCCAGTGAAATAAAAGAATACCAGGCCACCGGTAAACAGGCATTGATGCAGGAAATGCTGAATGACTTTGTAAAGGAAATGGAACAGAAACTGAAGAAATATCCTGAACAATGGTTCAACTATTACGATTTCTGGGGTTAACTTTAAATAATGATAATGGTTGAGAACATACAGGACCTTATTCCGCAACGACCACCTTTTGTGATGGTAGATAAAGTGATCTCTTACAGCGAAACGGGATTCAGTACCGGGTTCTGTATAAAAGCAGATAATATTTTTACAGAAGACGGTTTGTTCAAAGAGCCCGGGCTGGTTGAAAACATTGCACAAACAGCTGCCGCCCGGGCTGGTTATGTTTCAAAGGCCGAAAACAAGCCGGTGCTGGTGGGCTATATCGGTGCTATTAATAACCTGGAGGTATTTTCCTTACCCAAAACCGGCGATGAATTAATTACAGAAATTACCATAGAAAACCAGATTTTTGATGTAACATTAATATCCGGGAAAATAACCTGCCATAACGAGACTATTGTACAGTGTAAAATGAAAATATTTATTAATCAACTTCAAAATTCCTGATTATGAAACTTTTTAAAAAACACAATTGGATCGTTATCCTTGCTTTGTCTTTTGGCATCAGCAGCGTTGCTTCTGCACAAACGATTAAGGATTTTTTCAACGACAAGGGGATTGCGCTTACTTACCTGGGCATTGATTATTATAAGAACCGGCTTATTAACGACCCGGGCGCCAATCCTTCGGATATAAAAGGCAGGTTGTACAACAGCATGAACGAAGTGGTGGTGAATGAAATGCCCAAGAACTATGATATAGCCGGGGCATTCAGCCGGGGTAGTTTTGTGAATTCGGATATTTCAGCCGTAACGGACCGTAATGAGAAGATAGACGCCAAAGATATCAGTTCTTCCAATGAAGCCGACTTTAACCGGTTGTCAGAAGCCGATATTACCGCCGAAGTAAAAGCCCTGTCCCTGAAAGATAAGGATGGCATTGGGCTGGTATTTATAATGGAAGGCATGAAGAAAGAAGAGAAGAAAAGTTACGGATCGGTTTGGGTGGTGCTGGTGGATATGAAATCAAAAAAAGTATTGATGGCCGAGCGTATGGAACAGGAAGCAGCCGGTTTTGGCTTCCGTAATTTCTGGGTGTCCATCATCAAAAAAAGCCTGGTAGAAATTGAAAAGAAAAAATACAAAGCCTGGAAAAGCAAATACGGCAGCTGATCAAAAAATAATATGGCAAAAGAACTAAGCTGCAAACGGGAGATACTGGTACGGTTTAACGAAGCCGATCCGCTGGGGATCGTTTGGCACGGTCATTATATACGGTATTTTGAAGACGGACGGGAAGCCTTTGGCGAAACCCACGGACTCAAATACCTGGATGTGTACCAGCAGGGATTTGTTATACCGGTGGTGAATGTTCAATGTGATTTTAAAAAATCCCTGCGTTATGGCGACCGGGTGATCGTTGAAACCATATATGTACCCTGCGAAGCGGCTAAAATGAAATTCACCTACCGGCTGTTCAACGCAGCAACCGGCCACCTGGTGGCAACCGGTTCTTCTGTACAGGTTTTTTTAAGCAAAGATGATTCCCTGCTTCAATTGTCTAACCCGCCTTTTTTTGAAGACTGGAAAAAGAAACACGACCTGGGGTAAAAACTATGACAGATATTTTCATCAGTGCCGATAATATTATTTCCCCGGTAGCAACTACCACTGCAGATAATTTTGAGCGGCTTACACAAAACATTTCCGGAATACAACTCCATACCGGCGCTGCTTATTCAGCACAGCCGTTTTATTCGGCATTGTTTAATGAAGGGTCTGCTTTTCATAGTAACAGTGAACAGGGCAGGTATACCCGTTTCGAAAACCTGCTCGTTGCCTCTATTGCTTATGCACTCACAAAAAGTAACATAAGCGCTGCGGATAAAAGAACGGTGCTGATCATTTCAACCACCAAAGGAAATGTAAGCCTGATGGAAACAGAACAGGTATCTTCCGGACTGAAAAAACGCATTTCATTAAATACTTCAGCCAGGCTGGTTGCCGGGCATTTTGGATTTGTACATGCACCGGTCATTGTATCCAATGCCTGTATATCCGGCATCCTTGCTATTTTAACCGGTATGCGGCTTATACGCTCCGGTCAGTATGATCATGCCGTGATCGCAGGTGCCGACATTATTACCCGGTTTGTGTTGTCGGGCTTTCAGTCTTTCCAGGCCATCAGTTCTTTGCCCTGCAAACCATTTGATGCCGACCGGGATGGTATCAATTTAGGAGAGGGTGCCGCCACCATGATCATTACGTCAAACAAAGAATATTCATCGGGAGTAAAGGTAGCGGGCGGTTCGGTAAGTAACGATGCCAATCATATTTCGGGCCCTTCCAGAACCGGGGAGGAATTAAATCTTGCCATTGCCAGAACGATGAATGCGGCCGGGCTTTCGGCAAAAGATATTGATTTCATTTCGGCACATGGAACGGCCACTATTTATAATGATGAAATGGAAGCCAAGGCGATAAACCTCGCAAACCTGCAATCGGTTCCGGTGAACAGTTTAAAGGGATATTACGGCCACACACTGGGCGCCGCAGGGCTTATGGAGTCGATCATTTCTGTACAGTCGCTTAAAGAGAACACGATGATACCCACACGGGGATATAGCAAAATGGGAGTTACACAACCGGTAAACGTCTGTTCCTCCTTATATAAAAATGAATTGACCCATTGCCTGAAAACAGCATCGGGTTTTGGTGGCTGCAATGCCGCCATGATTTTCAGTAAAGAATAATTACTTTTAATAAAACAGCCAGGACAGTATGAATTTTTTTTCTAAAGACAAAGAATCAGCAATTGATGCAAAAGAAACAGCACAGTGGATCGCATTTGGTCCGGTAATATTCCAGGCAGCGAGGGTGTTGCGTAATACAGGAATACTGTCGTTGGTTGAAGAGAGCGGTACCACAGGACTTACCATTGAAGAGATCGCTCAAAAAGTAAAGTTGTCGAACTATGGTGTAAGGGTTTTGCTTGAATCGGGCCTGAGTACCGGCCTGGTGCTGCTGAATGATAAAAAGTTCACGCTGGGCAAGACCGGGCATTTTATCCTGCACGATGAACTGACAAAAGTGAATATGGATTTTGTGCATGATGTGAATTACCGCGGACTGTTTTACCTGGATAAAAGTATTGAAACCGGGAAACCGGAAGGCCTGAAAGAATTCGGCGAATGGAAAACCATTTACGAAGCATTGTCGAAACTGCCTCCGCATGTACAGGAAAGCTGGTTCAATTTTGATCATTTTTTTTCCGACGATGCTTTTCCGATGGTGCTGCCCATGGTATATAAAGACGGGATAAAGAACATTCTTGACATTGGCGGCAATACCGGTAAGTGGGCCATTGCTTCTGTGAAGTACTCCCCGGATGTTCATATTACTTTAATGGATCTGCCCGGCCAGCTGGATGTGGCAAAGAAAAAAATTGAAGCGCTGGGTTTCGGCAACAGAACTTCTTTCTTATCGGTAAACATCCTCGATGAAGCCACCAAGATCCCCAAAGGATTTGATGCCATCTGGATGAGCCAGTTTTTGGATTGTTTTTCGGAAGAACAGATTGTTTCGGTTTTAAAAAGATGTTATGAAGCACTTGATGAGCATGGTTGTGTATTTATCCTTGAACCTTTTTGGGACAGGCAGCGCTTTGAAGTGGCTTCCTTTTGCTTACAGCAAACATCTTTGTACTTTACCGTGCTGGCCAACGGAAACAGCCAGATGTACAGCGCCGAAGTATTCCTTAAATGTATTGCAGAAGCAGGATTTGATGTGGTGGAACAAACAGACCGGATCGGCATAAGCCAGACATTACTCAAATGCAAAAAAAGAAAACAATAAAACCCACTGTTCATGAAATCAGAAAAAGTTGATGTGCTGGTAATAGGTGCCGGCCCGTCAGGAACCGTAGCTGCTTCCATTATAAAAAAAGCAGGCTATAGTGTTCAGATCGTTGAGAAAATGAAATTTCCCCGCTTTGTGATCGGTGAAAGCCTGTTGCCCCGCTGCATGGAAGCGCTGGAAGAAGCAGGCTTTTTAGAGGCGGTGAAAGAAAAAAAATTCCAGGAAAAATTCGGGGCCAAGTTTGTTAAGGAAGGAAAAGTGTGTGACTACTTTTTTGCCGACCAGTTCACAAAAGGATGGACCTGGACCTGGCAGGTGCCACGCGGGGAATTTGATCAGACACTGGCCGATTGCTGCGAAAAAATGGGAATACCTGTTCATTATGAAACAACCGTTACCGGCATCCGGTTCAACGGACCGGATTCGGTAACAACGGTAGAAGATAAGGATGGCAATACATCACAGATAGAAGCAAGATTCATCGTTGACGGCAGCGGCTACGGCAGGGTTATCCCGAAACTGTTCAATATGGACAAACCGTCTGATCTTCCTCCGCGAAAAACACTGTTCACGCATGTGGATGATATTAAACGTTCGATGGACGATGAACCCAACCGCATTACCATCATCGTACACGATAAAGGAATATGGATCTGGGTGATCCCTTTCTCCAGCGGTATTACCTCCGTTGGCTTTGTTGGTGAACCGGAGTTCTTTACTAAGGTTTCCGGATCCAGTGAAGAACAACTCCGGGCGCTGATTGATTCGGAGCCTTACCTGAAAGAAAGGATGAAAGGGGTGGAATTTAAGTTTGAACCCCGTGTGCTGGAATCATGGTCAACCACTACCAGCAGTTTTTACGGCGAAGGATTTGTACTCACCGGTAACGTAACCGAATTTCTTGACCCTGTTTTTTCTTCCGGGGTTACACTGGCCACAGTGTCGAGCCAGAAAGCCGCTCACCTGGTAATTAAAAAATTAAAAGGTGAACCTGTTGATTGGGAAGCAGAATACACCCAGCCCATGATGCAGGGTGTGAACACATTCCGGTCTTATGTAATGGCCTGGTACGACGGAACGCTGGATACTATTTTCTTTGCCGAAACCCCGGACCTTGGAATAAAAAAAATGATCTGCTCTGTATTGGCAGGATACGTTTGGGACCTCGATAACCCTTACGTAAAAAATCACAACACGGCGCTGACGAGATTAGCAAAGCTGATCAGCCTGGAAAAAGTACTGGCAGAAAACAAGGAATAATTTTGAGCACAGATAGATATATCACATCAAGCTGCGTGATCAGCAAGGGGATTGTTTATAAAAACGGCCAGCCTGTTTTTGAAGACAGGGATTCGGTACCGTCTGGCTTCCTTATTTCGGCCTATCGTCGTTTTGACCTGCAATACCCCAGGTTTTATAAGATGGATACGATTGGTAAACTGGGCTGGCTGGCCAATGAAATACTGCTGAACGAAAGTTTTAATAAAGGCAAATACAGGGCAGATGAAGTGGGTGTTGTGCTTTCAAATGCCAGTTCAAGCCTCGACACGGATATTAAATATTACGAAACCGTACAAACCATTCCCAGTCCGGCCCTGTTTGTTTATACCCTGCCCAATATTGTTATCGGCGAAATATCGATCCGTCATGGCTTTAAGGGAGAGAACGCATTTTTCATATTTGATGACTTCGACGCCGGATTTATTGAACAATATGTGAGCGGTCTCGTTAATAATAATATCTTGCAGGCTTGTATCTGCGGCTGGGTAGAGTGGCTGGATGAGAAGTATAAAGCAGCCCTGTTTTTAGTGGAGAAAGACAAAACAAAAGATTCAGTTATTTTTACAGTGGAAAACCTTAATAAAATATATCAGTTACAAAATGGATAAGTTAATATCGGATCTGAAATCGCAGATTGTTACCCAGTTGAACCTGCAGGATATCAAACCGGAAGATATCGGGGATGATCAGCCATTGTTTGTTGAGGGGCTTGGCCTGGACTCCATTGATGCGCTTGAACTCATTGTTTTATTGCAGCAGCAATACAAGATAAAACTCAGCAATGCGGATGAAGGTCCTAAAGTATTCCGCACGGTACGTACCATGGCCGAATACATTACTGCACATCAAGCACAGAATTCATAAATAAATGAGTGAACCCGTTTTTATTGCCGGCACAGGGATCATTTCGGCGATAGGCACCAACGTCGCCCAATGCCTCGATGCCCTGGAGAACAGCCATACCGGCATCGGGCCCATGACCCGGCTTGACTCTGCCCACAAACAACGCCTGCCGGTTGCCGAAGTAAAACTCAGTAATGATGCGTTGGCACAATTGACCGGTTTACCCAATACAAAAAGCCGTACTGCTTTATTGAGCCTGGCTGCAGCTAAAGAAGCGCTCAGCCATTCAGGAATTGAAAACCTTTCCGAATGGCGTACGGGTTTTCTCTCTGCCAATTCGGTTGGCGGTATGGATAAGACGGAAGATTTTTTCAAAACATTTTTGGCAGATAATAATAAAGGGAGGCTGCGTGACGTAGTTGATCACGAGTGTGGAGCCGTAACAGAACTGGTTGCCGATGCATTGGGGATAAAAGACCATATCACAACCATCAGCACCGCCTGCTCTTCTTCGGCCAATTCCATTTTTTTAGGAGCCAGGCTTATTAAGAATGATATACTCGATGTAGTGGTTGCCGGCGGCACCGATTCGCTTACCAGGTTCACGTTGAACGGGTTTAATACACTGATGATCGTTGATGAACAGTTTTGTCAGCCATTTGATGAGAACCGCCGTGGGCTAAATTTGGGCGAAGGCGCCGGGTATGTGGTATTGGTTTCCGCTAAAGTGGCAGCTACGTTAAAGAATAAACCATCCATAAAACTAAGCGGCTATTGTAATGCCAACGATGCCTATCATCAGACAGCATCCTCACCCGAAGGAACAGGTTCTTTCCTGGCGATGAGCGGCGCTTTGGCTAAAAGCGGTTTGCAGCCGTCTGATATTGATTATATCAACCTGCACGGAACAGGTACTCAGAATAATGATATTGCAGAAGGCACAGCCATCAAACGGCTGTTTGCCCCGCATTATCCAAAGATGAGTTCCACCAAAACATTTACGGGACATACACTGGGTGCAAGCGGTGGTATTGAAGCAGTGTTCTCTGTATTGGCGCTGCAGCACGGGATTGTTTTTCCCAACCTGCGGTTGGAAACACCTATGAAAGACCTGCCCTTCGTTCCGGAAAGAGAAGTGATTAAAAATGTTAAAATGAAGCACGTGCTTTCCAATTCCTTTGGCTTTGGAGGCAACTGTTCTTCTTTGATCTTTTCAAAAGTATAAAATGTACATACGGGCAACAGGAAATATATCCCCGCAAAAAACCTTTGGTCACCCGCCAATGGACGAGGCTGCTGTTGCTTATACCGGGAACCGGCTGGCCTGCATAGAACCCGACTATAAAGAATTCATCGACCCCAAACTTATCCGGCGCATGAGCCGCATCATTCGCATGGGCGTGGCAGCAGCCATGGAATGTTTGAAGGAAGCAAATGTAAAAATGCCGGATGCCATTGTTACCGGAACGGCCTATGGCTGTATGGAAGACACCAACTCTTTCTTAAGCAAGATGGTGGAGTTTAATGAAGAACTGCTTACGCCTACCGCTTTCATTCAGTCTACTCACAATACCATTGGCGCACAAATAGGGCTGATGCTGCAATGCAATAATTATAACAATGCCTATGTGCATCGCGGTTTTTCTTTTGAAAGCGCCCTGCTCGATGGCATGCTGTTGCTGAAAGAGAAAGAAGCATCCATCGTTTTAGTGGGCGCCATAGACGAGATCATCGATACCAGTCATGCTGTTTTGAACCGGATGGGTTTGTATAAACAGGGGCCGGTATCAAACATGGAACTGTATCAAACAAATGCAAAAGGAACCATAGCCGGCGAAGGCTCCTCCTTCTTCATGCTGGCCAGCGAAGCGTCTGCAACGGATTATGCAAAACTGGATGGGTTGCATACATTTTATAAACCAACCGGGGTACAGGAAATTGAAAATCAGATATCATCTTTTTTAGAAAAACAATCCATACCAGTAAACGATATTGATCTGGTCGTAACCGGAAGAAACGGCGATGCGGCTTCTGATAAGATCTATGACCAGCTGGAACAAACTGTTTTCAATACTGTTCCTTCAGTAAACTATAAATACTTGTGCGGCGAATATCCTACCGCTTCGGCCTTCGCTTTCTGGCTGGCAGCCAATACGGTAAAGCAGGGGAAGGCCCCTGCTTTATTAGGCAGGAACAATTCAGCCGATAAGCCGGTAAAACATGTTTTGGTTTATAATCACTACCTGAACATACATCATTCCCTATTTTTGCTCTCGGCATGCTAAACTTCCGGAATACAAATATCTTTTTTGCATTGCTCCTTATTGCGATGATAGGGCTGCATATAAAATACGGCATGCCTGTTTATGTTTACCTGTTGCTGTTTATAGTATATTCCCTCATTGTTTTCCGGGGCTGTTGTTATATTGGCTCGGGGTTCTTTATAAAGACCCTTTGCAAGGCAGATACCGATAAAAAGGAGATCGCCATCAGCTTTGACGATGGTCCGGCTACCGGCTATACAAAAGAAATTTTAGAAGTGCTGAAAAGGGAAAATGTAAAAGCAACATTTTTCTGCATCGGCAAACGCATTGCAGGCAATGAAGAGATCTTGAAACAGGTATACGCAGAAGAGCATCTCATTGGCAACCACAGCTACTCTCACCACTTCTGGTTTGATATGTTTTCGGCAAAAAAAATGAAGGCAGACCTGGCACAGATGGATGAAGAAGTGCAAAGAGTGATCGGGATAAAACCAAAGTTATTCAGACCGCCTTATGGCGTAACCAATCCCAATGTGAAGAAAGCGATCATCAATGGGGGGTATACATCCATTGGCTGGAGCGTACGTTCCATGGATACGGTAATTAAACAAGAAGAGAAACTGCTTGCTAAGATCAACAGGGCGATTGTGCCCGGAGCGGTCTTTCTTTTTCACGATACCAGTAAAACCACGCTGGATGTTTTACCCGCTTTTATACAAGAAGTTAAAAAAAGAGGATACCGGGTTAGCCCGCTGGATAAATTGTTAGATTTGCGCCCTTATGAATAAGATAAAGTTAACGATACTGATCCTTGTCATTACAATCGGAGTGCAGGCGCAATATCCCGGTTATGGCCCCGTTGCCGACCTGGCAAAATTTAAAACAGAATTTTCTGCTGCCACGCAAAAGACAGCGTCTGTTAAAAGTGATTTTATACAGGAAAAGAACCTGGCCATGCTTTCTGAAAAAATAATTTCAAAAGGAAATTTCTGGTTCAAAAAAGACAGCCGGGTACGAATGGAATACAACCAGCCGTTCCGTTACCTGATGATACTGAACAAAGACAAAGTGTATGTAAAAGACGGGCAGAAGGAAAGTAAGGTATCCACCAGATCAAATAAACTGTTCCAGCAGATCAATAAGATCATGATCGACTGTATGCAGGGAACCATGCTCAGCAATGCCGATTTCACTACCCGTGTTTTTGAAAACAAGAATTCGGCATTGGTGGAACTGAGCCCGGTAACGAAGGGTCTGAAGGAATTGTTCAGATCCATTAACGTGATTGTTGACAAGAAAGATTTTTCTGTTGCCAGTATTGAAATGAAAGAACTTTCCGGCGATAATACCATCATCCGCTTTACCAACAAAGAGCCGAATGCCAACATTAATGATTCGCTGTTCACTATTAATTAGCCTGCTGGCGGTATGGTATGGCTGCTCGCCTGTTCACAAACAGATGCAGGCAGTAACAACGGCCGATGTAAGCAGGATACAAAGATTCAAGCCGGCATTTACCGTAGCTTTATACAAGGCCACTGTGGATGTGGTGGACAATCATTTAAGCGGCCTGCTGCTGATAAAAAAAATGCCCGACAGCAGCACCCGGATGGTTTTCTCCAACGAGATGGGATTTACCTTTTTTGATTTTGAATTTGCTGCCAACGGCGATTTTAAAGTGCACGCCATCATTAAGAAAATGAATAGACGGTCGGTGATAAAAACCCTGCAGCATAATTTTGAGCTGGTACTGATGAACAGGCTGAACAAAGCTGCTGAATCGGTACGCTCCAGCGATGGACTGCTTTATTTTATCTTTCCGCAAACAAAAGGATTCAATTACTATATTACCGATGCGAATGCAAATGAGTTGATAAGAATGGAAAGGGCTTCCGGCAAAAAGGTGATCGTGGAAGGGATAATGAAAAATTACAGCAACGGCATACCCGACACCATCGGCATATCACACAAAACATTTGAATTCAATATTGGCTTAAAAAGAATAGAACGAAATGCTGCTGAATGATTTTTTTACGATAGAGAATATGG
>DAOLIP010000057.1:0-23711 GCA_035328475.1 Ferruginibacter sp. | reverse complement strand
AACAATCAGGTCGGCTCCTTCCGTTACTCCATCACCTGCAAGGTTATTCCATTTCTTCAGGTCCTCCACTGTGATCCCCGGGTATAAAGTAGTGATGCGATACAAAGTTTCCTTCTTACCCACTTTATGGTAGATGGGAGCACCTGGTTCATTTCTTGCCTCTGCTTTTTCAACAGGTTTTGTTTCTTCCTTAACTGTAGGAACCTGAGGGTTTGCTTCTTCTTTTTTTAAAATTTCTGATACGGACCTTGTGGGAATTGGTACCTGGTCGAGCGTGGTTCCTTTTGGCGGGATCTTTAATACCTGGCCGATATTGATGCCTTTTTCATACTCGATATTATTATAATTGGCAAGCACCCTTCCATTCACTTCATACATGCGGCCAATGCTGCTGAGGCTTTCCTTTGGCCCTACCGTGTGCATCTTAACCGGTTTTATTTCCTTACTCTTTTGTGCAACAGCAAACAAGGGCATCAAAAAAAGTACGAACAGAATTTTTTTCATCTTTCAAAGGAGTTGTAAGTGCAAATATGCAAAAATTAGTTGGTTTATGTTACCAGCTACTTGTTAAGAATACGCCATGCAGCCGGGTAATAATTATTGATGCGGTTTCCCAGCAACTTGATCCATCCAAGCGGCAACTGCTGAAACGTTATCAATGCCCAGCCCTTGTAACCGGTGCCGATCTTTATCTCCTCCCGCCGCAGGTATTGCAGCGCTGTTTCTTTATCCACTTCAAAACGAATAACCGAACGACTGATGCGGTCACTTACTGCCAGTTCATGCGCCGGTACCAGTTCATCACGTATTATGTTACCAATTTTTATGCCCGCTTTCTTTATATACAGTGCAGACCGTATCAAGGCAAGATCATCAGCAATGTTTGCAGGTATCGCCAGTATATCATCCTGCTGCCTTATAAAAGTAAGGTCATCCACCGGATCGATGAAAGGTCTTAATACGGGTAATTCCTTTGCAGTAACCGGTCCGGTTGTATCCTTTCTTTGTTTTGACCTTTTACTTTTGACATCATTTACCCCTGTCCCGCCTTTTCTAAACACCGCAATAAAGAAACCCTCTCCCTTCAGCTTATCAGGATAGAAACGGTATCCCGGTGAATTATATTTTGCAGAAGCCGTTTCAATAATTCCCCAGTCATCCACAATTTTCAACTTTACGCCTTCCATTTTCAGTTCCCCGGTGAGCCAGTCGGCTATCTCTTCGTCTTCGGGCTGCGAATAAGAGCAGGTAGAATAGATAAGAATACCGCCTTCTTTTAAAGCCGGCAATACATCGGCCAGTATGCGTTGCTGCCTTTGTGCACAGAGCTGTACATTATTCTCACTCCATTCCGATATTGCCTCAGGATCTTTACGGAACAGGCCACTGCCGCTGCAGGGAGCATCCACCACCATCACGTCAAAGTAATTATCCAGCCGTTGAAAATCTTTGGGGTCGTTGTTGGTAACGATCACATTGGCAGCACCCCACTTGGTAATGTTCTCAGAAAGAATGTTCACCCGGGTCTTTATCACTTCATTACTCACCAGCAAACTTTCTTTTGAAATAACAGATTGTATCAAGGTTGATTTACCTCCCGGAGCCGCACAGAGGTCTAATATTCTTACAGGTTGCGATAGGTCGACGGATTGTTTCAATGCTTCTTCCAGGAACATGCTGCTGGCCTCCTGCACGTAATAGGCTCCTGCATGAAAGAGCGGATCGAGGGTAAAGGAAGGACGCTGTGAAAGATAATAACCGTTTGCGTTCCATTGAACGCTTTCCAGTTGAGGATTGAATATTGAATATTGAATATTGAATATTTTCTTCGGATTCATCCTCACTGAAGTGATCTGCCCGGTTTGTTCATGCACCGATTTAAAAGTTTCTTCACTGAAACCTTTCAGACCTCGCAATGAATGGATTAATGCTGATGGAAGATTACTCAACCGGTATTATTTTAATATGCGGCTGAAGTTAGCAGATAATTTTTATTTTCGCCTACACTTATTCAATCAGCCCATGTCATTATTATTAAACCGTTCTGTTTTTGGAGATACTGCTAATACCGGCAATGTATTAAGCCGGGAAGAAGCATATCAATTACTAGCCGGGTGGGTAAAGAATGAGCGGCTTCAGTTGCACATGAAACAGGTGGCTTATTTAATGAAATGCTGGGCGTCAGAAAAAGAAGGATTGAATGAAGCGGATCAATGGCGGTGGGAAATGGCCGGATTGCTGCATGATGCCGACTGGGACCAATGGCCCGACATGCATTGCAAGAAGATCATTGAAGAACTGGAAGCAAGGAATATCGACCCGGAGATCATCCGGGCCATTGCCAGCCATGGCCCCAATCATTTTGGCGTAGAACCCGAAACAAGGATGGACAAAATGCTTTATGCTTTTGACGAACTAAGTGGCCTAACACATGCGTACAGTTTAATGCGGCCAGAAGGGTATGCAGGAATGGAACTAAAGGGCATTAAAAAACGTTTTAAAGAAAAGGCCTTTGCTGCTAATGTGAACCGGGATGAGATCATGGATGCCATGCAACGGGCTGGAATGGAACTGGAAAACATTATGCAGTTCATTATCGAGAAACAGGGAGTGGTGAAATAATATACTAAAGCCATTTGCCCAACCGCCTGTCCCAGGTAGTGATACCGATCTTAAACTGTACCGGGTTACGGAATTGGTTTGCGGTTGAACCCACTACATACACCCCCACTTTAAATTTTCCCAATTGATTGAATGGGTATTTGAATACCCGTTCCACACCGGCAAATACCTCTGCATAGCGCAGGTTATTTCTTTCCGGTGCAAATAAAATACCGCCACCCGCAATTTCCCGCAGGCCCAGCTTTTTCAGGAATGGTACCCGGTTGATGAAAGTGCCGTTGAACTCATGCAGGTAATGTCCTTCATAAAAACGTTTGAAAACAGGAAAGGTAGAATCAAGCGATTGAAATGCTTCATTGGGATTTGAGAATAAGATGGGATCGCCGCGGCGCTGGTATTTATAATCAACCAACCGAAGATCTTTTTGATTAATGAACGAACCCGTTCTTAATGTGTACGATGAAGTACCCAGCAATCCAAGTTTAAACGATTGTTTCACACCAAACTCCAGGTAATCGAAATTAACGGCGCTGTTGAAGATGCCGGGGATGCCTTTTTTCCAAAGAACATATACCGTTGGCCAGGCAGAGCCGAGTATTATCTTTTCTTTTGGCTCCCGTATGTAACGCTGGCGGGGAGTATATTCCAGCCGCAGGGTTCCGTAAAACGCATTGTACGAATTAAACGCCAGGGCCTGGTTATTATCCAGTATACCGCCAAAGAGGCTGTCTAGCCTGTCGTTGGTTTTATAATCGCTTACCGAACGGCGAAAGGCCATGTCCACATCCGAATAAAAGAATAACCCGTTCCTTAATTCGAGGCTGTGCCCGAAGCCAACCGACTGTTTCAGGTAAATATTGCTTCGTTTGAGCATGTTTATCCAGGCATCGCCGCTGAAAATATATTCAAAGTCTTTTAGCAGGCGAACCGAATAAGAACCCCGGTTGAACGGATTGTACATCCTGTTCAGGTCTATTTCTCCGTTGATGTCTTTGTTACGTATGCCATAACTGATATCGGTGTAGATACTTAAATTCTTTCTTGATTGATACGTTTTAAAATAGCTGAAAGAAGGCTGTATACGGGCTCCCCCGAACTGCAGGGGCTGGTATAATTCCAGCAGGGATGCCAGGTGCCAGGTCCTTCTTTTTTTATGATCGGTAAAATTCTGCCCTTTATATAAAATATTCTGCCAGGTTATTTTATTGGTAGCCCTGTCCACCGAATCAAGATAGGTTTCGGTATGCGTGGCCCGGTAGATGCTGTCTTTATAATTAATGAACCGCACTTCTTTCTCCGTTAAAGGCTCGGTTCGGTTTGTTTGCCAGAACAGGCTGTCACGCTCATACGCCTGTTTATCGGCAGAGCTTAGCTCTACACCAAAATATTTTTTAGGGAACTGTTTATTCAGTTCAAAATCTTTGTAGGTAACTACTGTACGGCCCGATGCTTTTCGTTTGCCCGAAGCGGCATTATATGTAAATGCCTGGCGGGTGATCATCCAGGCGGTATCGTTGATAAGACTGTAGTGTTGCTCCACTTCAAAAAAATCATACTCAGTTAAATGATATTTTGGGAAGCGGAGTTTTGTATGCAATACCACCCAGGAGCTGTCGGCAATGGTCATCTCCCCTTCTACGGTTGAATTGCTCAATTGCTTTGGCTTTACAGCAATGGTATATATTTTTCGCCCGTTCACTGTTTCGGTTTTGAGCGTTTTAAAACGGTAAGCCAGCAGCCCGCTGTAACTGAGCGGCGATAAGAACGGAGTTTGAGAAACAGAAGGAACGGTAACCAGATTATTATAGAAACTAAAATCACCTTCGGTAACAGAAAGAAAGAAAAGGTTTTCTGTATTGCCTTTTTTTATAACGCCTGTTCTTTCTTCTTTAATATTCTTACCAATGCCGTGATCCAGTTTAATAACGATCTCGGCCATGGCCATTTGATCAAGCAGCGAATTGGCTTGCCTAACTTTAAAAAGTGAATCACTCTCCTTATTTTTCTTTTTCTTCACCGGCATCGAATCTTCCTGCACTGCTTTGATATAAACCTGGCAGGAATAAGACCCGGCAGCTTTTTCAACAGCCTCTTTGTTCCGGATCACATGGTGGATGAATTCCTCTGCACGGTCTCTTCCTCTAACTATTACTTCGGAAAGATCGTTGGAAGCAGCAAGTTCCATGATCACATTCAGCTCGGCACCTTTTTTATTAACCACAACGGTTACCAGCTGCCGCTTGTAGCCCACCAGGGTTATCACCAGGTCGTACTTACCTTCTTCCAGGTCAAGCGACCAGGTTCCGTCTTCCTTTGTAACCGTACCCAGCTTAATTTCTTTTACTTCAATACTGGCAAAGGCAAGCGGCTCCAGTTTGCGGTTTATGATCCTGCCATGCAACAGGTGTTGCTGACTAAAACCATTTGCAGAAAATATAAAGGAAGATAGAAGCAGAATTGATCTCATACAACAGTTTAGGGTTATCGCTGATAAAAATGCGATAAAACCGAAAGGAGTTGTGTGTAGGAAATGTTTATTGGAGAATAATTAACAACTCATCTCCATAGATCAGATAGTATAACCTTTGCTTAGATAACACTTCGATTTTGCTCAGTGCTCAATAATGGTATACCGTACAAGTGTGCGACGCAACAATGCTTAATAGAGTTACTAAAGCTGGTAATCACAAACGTCAAACCTCAAACCTTACACCGCCTTCACTTCTGCACAAAGATCCTGCAACACTTTTTTGGCATCGCCGAACAGCATGCTTGTTTTAGGCTGGAAGAAAAGATCATTTTCAATACCGGCATAACCGGGTTTCATGCTTCGTTTATTTACGATAACGGTCTTGGCCTGTTCCACTTCTAAAATGGGCATACCGTATATGGGGGAAGAAGGATCATTTTTTGCTGCGGGGTTCACCACATCGTTGGCTCCCAGTATCAATACCACATCACAGGTTTTGAATTCATCATTGGCCTGTTCCATCTCCAGCAATTTTTCATAAGGCACATCGGCTTCGGCCAGTAACACGTTCATATGACCGGGCATGCGGCCTGCCACCGGGTGAATAGCGTATTTGAATTCCACGCCTTTTTCTTCCAGTATTTTTTCCAGCTCATGACAGGTATGCTGCGCCTGTGCCACTGCCAGTCCGTACCCGGGAACGATCATTACTTTGTTTGCATAACTCATCAGCATGGCGGCATCGGCCAGGCTTATCTCTTTATAATTTCCCTGTGCTTTACCCGTTGCAGCACCGGCCGCTTTATTACCGCCACCGAAAGAACCGATCAATACATTGGTAAGTGAGCGGTTCATAGCTTTACACATGAGAATGGTGAGCAGGGTACCTGCAGCGCCAACCAATATACCACCGGTGAGCATGGCTTTGTTATCGTATAAAAACCCGCCGCAGGCTGCAGCCACGCCGGTAAACGAATTGAGTAAGGAGATCACCACGGGCATATCGGCGCCACCGATGGGCATCACGAATAATATTCCATAGATGAATGCAAAAAATCCGATCAGTATAAAAGGAATAAAGATGCTGTCGAGCGTGGAGCGATAAGCAAATACGGCTGCCACCAGGGTCAGCAACAATACGATCATGTTCACGATATGCTGGCCTTTGAACGAATAGTCTTTTACCCGTCCGTTTAATTTACCCCAGGCAATAATGCTTCCGGTATACGAAATGGTGCCGATGATGGCACCCGCAGCAATGGTGATATAGGTACCCACTGAAACAATATCTGAAAAAGCAGTGCCGGGAGCATCCTGGTGTACTTTATAAATATGATAGAATTCGGCAGCAGAGATCAATGCGGCGCAGGCGCCACCCATTCCGTTGAACAGGCTAACCATTTCCGGCATGGCTGTCATCTTTACTTTTTTAGCAGCCAGGGTTCCCACAATTCCGCCGATCAGCAGCCCGCCAAATATCCATCCGTAATTATGCAGGCGTTGTCCTTCACTTTCATAAAGAAAAATAGTACCGATGATGGCGATGGTCATACCGGCGGCAGCAACTAAGTTTCCTTTACGTGCCGAAGCAGGATTGGAAAGCATCTTCAGCCCGAGTATGAATGTAACGCTGGCGATCAGGTAGCATATGGTAAGTAAGTTCAGTTGCATCGTTTGGTTGATCCGTTAATTGGTTAATCTGTTAATTCGTGTGATAAGTGTTATTTGTGGCTATTTCTTTTTCTTAAACATTTCCAGCATCCTGTCTGTAACCACAAATCCACCTACCACATTCAACGTGCCGAGTATCACCGCAAGGAATCCAAGTATCAATGCCAGGTAATTATCGGATTCAGCTTTGCCCATTACGATGATGGCCCCGATGATCACCACTCCATGTATGGCATTGGCGCCGCTCATAAGCGGGGTATGCAGTACGCTGGGCACCCGGCCGATCACTTCAATACCTACAAATATCATCAGGATGACGATGTAGATGATCTGTTGGTTATCGGATATCCAGTTTAAAATATTTTCCATAATAATTAATTTATCATTTCCCGTACCCGGTCGTGTACGATCTGTTTATTATCGGTGATGCAGGTGCCCAATACCAGGTCGTCTTCAAAATTCAGGTTCAGTTCTCCTTCCTTTGTGATCATCAACTGTAAAAAGTTGAGGATGTTCTTTCCGTATAGTTTACTGGCATCGCTGGGCATTGTAGACGACAGGTACGAATTGCCCACAATGCGGATGCCGTTGTGCATCACTGTTTCGTTGTTCTTTGTCAGTTCGGTATTGCCGCCCGTTGCAGCCGCCAGGTCGATGATCACCGAACCGCTCTTCATGGCTGCCATCATTTCGGTGGTAATTAATATGGGCGCTTTCTTGCCGGGTATTTGCGCCGTGGTAATGATGATATCTGCCTTCGCCACACTCTCGGCAATTTTTGCTTTCTGCCGTTTCATAAAATCCTCTGTCTGCTCCACCGCATAACCACCCGCCTTGCTGGCATCGGCAGCGCCTTCCACTTCCACAAATTTTGCACCCAGGCTCATTACTTCTTCTTTCACGGCCGGCCTTGTATCAAAAACTTCCACCACAGCTCCCAGCCTTCTGCCGGTTGCAATGGCCTGCAGTCCTGCTACACCAGCACCCAGTATCAATAGTTTGGCAGGCGGAATGCTTCCTGCCGCTGTCATAAACATGGGAAAATATTTCGGGAATAAGTTTGCTGCATGTAACACGGCTTTATAACCGGCAATATTTGCCTGGCTGCTCAATACGTCCATGCTTTGTGCACGGGTGGTACGGGGCAACATATCCATACTGAAAACAGTAATGCCTTTTTCAGCCAGTTCTTTCATCAGCCCGGTATTGAACAAGGGCTGGTAAACGCCCAGCAAAACATTTCCAGGTTTTAATGCGGATAGGGTATCGGCCCCGGGATTATTTAATGAAAGGATAATTTTTGCGGTATTGATCAGTTCTGCCCGGCTCATCATTTTGGCGCCCGCCTCCGCATATTTCCCGTCATAGGCAAAAGCATTTTCACCGGCACCCTGTTCAATACATACTTCTACATTCCATTTTTTAAGGATTGAAATATGTTCTGGAAGCAGTGATACTCTGGTTTCGGGAGAAGGTTCTTTTAAAACACCAATTATCATAGTCAGTTAATTGCAACAAATGTAAGAAAAATTAAAATCGGACCGAGAACTGCTGTTTATGAGTAATATCAGGACTGAGTATGACAATGCCTATGAAAAACAGGTCGATCGTTAATGTCACTGCGGGGTGCTGTTTGATCTCTTCCCAGGCCTCCTCCATACCGGCGCTCCAGTGGATGTCGTCGAATACTAATATGGTAGATTCCGTTGAATGGTTTAATAATTGTTGAAAATAGTTTAAGGTAGGTTCTTTGCGGTGGTTGCCATCTATAAAGGCAAGGTCTATTTTACTAAGTTGCGATAAAAGGGTGGGCAGGGTATTGGTAAAATCTCCTTCTGTAATATGAATATTCTGGAAACCAAGTTCATTAAAATTCTGTTTTGCGATAGCCGATATTGAAGAAGCGCCTTCACAGGTATGAACACTGACCATACTATTTGCTGAAGCCAGGTATGCCGTACTGATACCAAATGAAGTGCCTAATTCAAGAATGATTTTAGGCTTATAGTATTGGGCCATACGGAACAAAAGCTGTGCATATTTCTTTGGTTTAAGGGAAGAAGCTGCGATATCTTTTACTCCCCGTTTATTTGTTTTGATCACCGAGGAGCCGGCACCAAAGTCGGCCACCTCAATTACGATCTCATTACGGAGTAACTCTTTTCGCTTCGCTTCAATATTTGAATAACAGGGATAATTCTTCTTGTCATTTAAAACATGCTGAATAAAATCAAATACAAAAGGAGAATGAACACCGTGGCCTTTCCCGTTGGAAGCGGAGAGGTAATAGTGCAGGTATTTTTTGGCTAATTGAAAACGGGAGTACAATTAAGAATTAAGAATTAAGAATTAAGAATTATTTCTTCAGCCAGGTTTGAAAGGAATAAGCAAATTTATGTTTATCATCGGCGGCAAAATCCTGGTTTGCGTTTAGGTGCCACTTGCTTTCATCAATAGCAGGGAAAAATGTATCGCCGTCAAGTGTAGCATGCACCCTGGTCAGGTATATTTTGTCTGCGATCTCAAAACCCTGTTTATATATCTCCCCGCCACCAATGATGAATGCTTCTTTGCAGTTTGTTTCCTCCGCTTTCTTCAATGCGTCAGCCAGGTCTGTTGCCACAATAACCCCTTCCGCTTTCCAGCCGGCCTGGCGGGTGATCACAATATTGAATCTTCCCGGCAATGGCTTATTCACCGATTCAAATGTTTTACGCCCCATGATCACGGGCATACCCCAGGTAGTATTCTTGAAAAATTTAAGGTCGTTGGGCAAATGCCAGAGCAACTGGTTGTTTTTACCAATGGCATTATTTTCTGCTGCCGCAACGATGAGAGAAACCATAAAGTCAAAATTAAAAAGTAAAAATACGGAACTTGTACACTTCTCGCATTTTTACCTAATGACCTAATGACCTAATGACCTAATGACTTAATGACCACTTAATTCTTCAGTATCTTAAACTCCACCCTTCGGTTCAATTGCCTTCCTTCGGGGTTATCGGTACCATCGGCATTGCTGTTATTGGCCACCGGTTTGGTTTCGCCATAACCCTGCGATACGATCCTTGCAGCAGCAATTCCTTTTGATATGATGTATTCTCTCACCGATTTTGCCCGGTTATCGCTCAGGGTCATATTGTATTCATCCGAACCCTTACTGTCGGTATGAGCGCTCATTTCAATTTCAATATTGGGATATTCATTCAGGAAGGCCACCACCCGGTCAAGTTCCACAAACGATTCGGGTCTTAAACTGTATTTATCAAAATCAAAGAATACATTATTAAGCCTGAACACCTGCCCGATCTCGATCGGCACCAGGTAAAGGTCTTTATGAATTTCTTTGTACCCTGCTTTTATTAAGGAATCCAGGTTCAGGTTCTCTGAAATGGCAAAGAATTTATCTGCCGATGCCCGGATGCTGTAGTTCTTATCGTATGGCAATACCATTTTAAAGGATCCGTCTGCCGGACTTGAAGTTCCGTTACCCACTTCGGTTCCGTCCGGTAAGGTTTCATAAACCAATGAAGCTTCCAGCGGTTGTTTTGTTTTTGCATTATATACATTGCCGCTTACCAGTACCACCGGGTTTGGTTTTTCTTTTTCCAGCAATTTAACCCGTACAATATCGCTGGCGCCAAAAGCGCCGTCGCTTGATGTTAAGTATGCATATTCGCCACCGGCATCCAGGGTAAAAAAGGCTTCCGAGCCTTCGGTGTTGATGGGCCTTCCCAAATTCACCGGGTCGCTCCACTTTGTCCAGCTGTCATCCAAACGTTTGGCCATCCAGATATCGTTCTCGCCGATTCCGCCCGGGCGATCGCTGCTGAAATAAAGCGTCTTTCCATCGGCTGCAATAAAAGGACTCATTTCATTGTAATCGGGAAGGTTTATTTTTTTACCCAGACTTTTAGGCGCTGTCCAGATATCATTTCCTTCCAGGAAAGAAACATAGAGGTCGTTTTCAAAACTTCCTTTTTTATCGGTCATGTAAAACAATAAGGTCTTACCATCCTGCCCCATGGAAGCACCGAACTGGGGAGTCATATTGAACTTTCCAAAATTGCGGATCTTGAGCATTTGTGCATCTGTCCAGCTGTTGTCCCTTCGTTTATGGATCATACTTACTCCCATGCCATAATACTGCCCGTCGATAAATGACCCTTTCAATAAGATCCTGTTGAGGTCGGGTGATATCCAGAACACCGCATTGTAATGAGATGCATTGACCTTTGCACTGAGGTGTTTGGCCGGCGACCATTTTCCCATACTGTCTCTCATGGAGTACCAGATATCCTGAGAATTAGGTATGGTGGCGTATTGAATATTGGCCGGGTCGTTCTGGCGGATGAAGAATAAAAGATTGCCATCGGCAGAAATGGTGGGCCTCATCTCGGGGTTTTCGGTATTAATGATGGCGCCTAAGTTCTCTACCTTGATGATGGTGGTTTCTTTGATCACATTTTCCTTCTGCTCTTTTAAAGTGGTATCCTGTATCGGCTGTGCCGATACAAATGAAAAGCAACCAATGACAAGGCAAAGGGTAAATAGTTTCTTCATAAGATATCTTTCCTCCTTTTAAAACGAAAAAAACTGAAGGATTAATATGCCGGGGATTAGAAAAATGTGCCTTCTCCTGGTCTGACGTCCGTCTGACCATGTTTTCTATTTTTTATTGGTCAGACGGGGACGTCAGACCAGGGTGCTAAACTGCCACCGGTGCCTTAATGGCCGGGTGAGACTGGTAATTCAACAGTTCAAAATCCTCGAATTTAAAACTGAAGATATCCTTTACAGAAGGGTTTATTTTCATCTGCGGCAAAGCAAAAGGCGCTCTTGTTAATTGCAGGCTGGCCTGTTCAAAATGATTGCTGTACAGGTGAACATCGCCAAAAGAGTGAACAAATTCACCCGGCTCCAGGTTGCATACCTGGGCGATCATCATGGTGAGCAGTGCATACGAAGCAATGTTGAAAGGAACGCCAAGGAACACATCTGCAGAACGTTGATAAAGTTGGCATGACAGCCTGCCTTTCTTTTCCCCCTTCAGGGGGTTAGGGGGTGCAACATAGAATTGAAACAAACAATGGCAGGGCATCAGCTTCATCTTTGGCAGGTCGGCCACATTCCAGGCGCTGATGATCATACGCCGGCTGTCGGGATTATTTTTTATCTGCTGAATGAGGTCTTTTACCTGGTCAACTTCTACCCCATCCGCACCCTGCCAGCTGCGCCATTGTTTGCCGTAAACCGGCCCCAGGTCGCCATTTTCATCGGCCCATTCGTCCCAGATCTTTACATTATGTTCTTTCAGGTAAGCGATATTGGTATCGCCCTGCAAGAACCAAAGCAGTTCGTGTATGATGCTTTTAAGGTGTGTCTTTTTTGTGGTAACCAATGGAAATCCCTCGCTCAGATCGAACCGCATCTGGTAACCAAAAACACTGCGGGTGCCGGTGCCGGTGCGGTCGCTTTTATCGGTTCCGGTATCAATGATATGCTTTAAAAGTTTCAGGTATTGCTGCATGGATGCAAAATAAGTTAAAAGTTATAAGTTAAAAGTCATAAGTTATTAAGAGGCCTGGCCCCTTAGAAATTCCCGAAATCAAAAACCCGGCTATGAACCATTAACCATAAACCATTAACTAACCCGTATCTTTGCCAGTCAAATTCTGAGGAGAAAAAATGAGCAAAAAAGGAAAGGTTTTGATGGCGATGAGCGGTGGTATCGACAGTACCGTGGCGGCTTTGATGCTTCACAAAGAAGGGTATGAAGTAGTGGGTATCACTATGAAAACATGGGACTATGCCACCAGCATAGGCACCACCGGTAAAAAAGAGACCGGTTGCTGCAACCTCGACAGTTTTAATGATGCCCGGCAGGCAGCGGTGCAGCATGGATTTCCGCATTTTATTTTAGACATCCGCGACGAGTTCGGCGATTTTGTGATCGACAATTTTGTGGAAGAATACATGGCCGGCCGTACGCCTAATCCCTGCGTGATGTGTAATACGCATATCAAGTGGCGGGCGCTTATGAAAAGAGCGGATGCATTGAATTGCGATTTCATTTCCACTGGTCATTATGCCCAGGTTCACCAGCATACGAACGGAAGGTATTTTATCCGTAAAGGCATCGACGATACCAAGGACCAAAGCTATGCCCTGTGGGGATTGCAGCAGGACCTGCTGAGCCGCACCATACTGCCGCTGGGTACGTATCACAAAAAAGATATCCGCCAGATGGCTCATGATTTTGGCTATCCCGAACTGGCAAAAAAGAACGAGAGTTACGAAATATGTTTTGTTCCCGATAATGATTACCGCGGCTTCTTAAAAAGAAAAGTGAACGGACTGGAAGAAAAAGTAGCAGGCGGAAATTTTATTGATAAAAACGGAAGGGTACTGGGCAAACACAAAGGCTATCCGTTTTATACCGTTGGACAACGCAAAGGGCTGGATATTGCGCTGGGCAAACCCTTTTTTGTTACCGAAATACTGCCCGAAACCAATACTGTGGTACTGGGTGAAGAAGACGACCTGAACCGCACCGAAATGAAGGTTACAAAACTGAACTGGATAAAATACAACGGCATTACCGATGGAATGGAAGCCCTTACCAAGATCCGGTATAAAGATAAAGGAGCCCTCAGCAACCTGTACACATACGAAAACGGCATAAATGTGCGTTTTTATGAAGATGTAAAGGGCGTGGCCCCAGGTCAGAGTGCTGTCTTCTATGAAGGCAATGATGTGATCGGCGGGGGAATTATTCAGCGAAGGGAGCAGCCTTTTACCGTATAGTCGTATCTTTATTTGGTAACCCCATAAAAACTTATGAGAAAGATATTTTTTCTTGCAATAGTTAGTTCTGCCATACTCTTCAGTGCCTGTAAAAAAAGCACGGATGATTTTACCGTTACGCCGTTAACCGATTATTTTCCCCTGCAGGTTGGAAAGTACATCACGTACAATTTAGACTCAACTGTCTTTATCAACTTCGGAACAAAAGATACAGTGATTAAATACCAGGTAAAACACCAGGTAGATGCAGAGATAACCGACAACCTTGGCAGACCTGCTTACCGCATCATCCGCTACATACGCAAAACGCCGGCCAACGCTTGGCAGCCGGATAATACATTCATGGCAGTACCTTCCGCATCAACCATAGAATTTGTAGAGAACAACATGCGCTTCATAAGCCTGGCGGCCCCTATTAAGAACGGGTTCAGCTGGAAAGGCAACCGGTATATTGATATTTACGGACTGAATGTGCGTTACCTGGAAGACTGGGATTATACCTACGACAGCGTGAATGTAAATATAACACTGGGTGCATTGGCTGTTGACAGTACCATAAAAGTTGCCCAGCGTGATGAAGTGATCGGCAATCCTTCTGACCCCAATTCATACCACGAAATAAATTACGGCGCTGAAAAATATGCCAAAGGCATTGGCCTTGTTTACCGCGATTTTCTGCACGTGGAATACCAGCCCCCAAGGCCGGGAGTGGGCGCCTACAGGCAGGGATACGGTGTAAGGCTGACGATGATAGAGCATAATTAGACCCAAGAGTAAAGCTACTCCCCTTATTTCCCCCTGCAAAAAGCCGCAAAGTCAGTAGCCGGTATTTTATCAGCCCCCAATTGATTTAGCATAGTAACCAACTGCCCACGGTGGTAGCTGGCATGATTAAATACATGATGCAGCATCTGGTAAACCGGCATCTTTAGCTGCTCCTTATTACGTATATAAGCAAAAACATGCGCAAGCTGGTGTTCAGTGGCAGCATCAACCCATTCTTTAAATTGCTGGCTTTGTTTGGCCAGGGCATTGGCCATTTCATTAAAAGGCCCGGTAAACTGTGCGCTTTCCAAAATAATGTTCTCTGTAAGCTTTAACCGTTTCCACCATACTTCTTCGGCCAGCCACATATGTTGCACCGTTTTGTATAAAGATGGAAAGCTGCTTACGATTTCACGGTTGATCTCTTCATCACTTAGTTTGCTTATCCGCTCAATCAATAACCTGGTTGCCCAGGTATTGTAAGCGGCATATTGCTGCAGCAGGTCTTTCATTTTTAATTTTTTACTTTTGATACGCTAACAAAGTTACTGATTGAATAACCAGGAACGATTAATACAAACTTTAAACTTTCCACATGCCCGGTAAAGAATTTCCCTACAGCGGTTTCAGTTCAGTAGCTGTTCATGCAGGTCACCAGCACGATCCCAACTATGCCCACCTTACACCCATTTATGCCAACAGCACGTACCTGTTCGACACGGCAGAGCAAGGCATGAAAAGGTTCAGCGGGGAAGAGGCAGGATATATCTACAGCCGTTGGGGAAACCCCACCATCACCGAAGCCGAACAGCGCATTGCTGCACTGGAAAGTTTTGGCCTTGCCGATGAAACCGGGAATCCATTAACATTAAAAGCCATCCTGCATTCCAGCGGCATGGCGGCATTAAGCACGCTTTTCATCAGTAGCTTAAAAGCCGGCGACAAAGTACTTTCCCATTACTCTTTATATGGCGGCACACAGGAACTGCTGGAAAAAATTCTGCCACCACTCGGCATCGAGGTCATCATCGCCGACCTGCGTGACCTGGACAAAGCACAACAGGCTATCCAGGCAAACAACAAAATAAAAATGCTTTATTTAGAAACACCGGCCAACCCAACCATTCAGTGTGTTGACCTGGAAGAATTAACAGCATTGGGTAAAGAGAATAACCTGATCGTTGCCGTGGACAATACCTTTGCCACCCCTTACCTGCAGCAGCCCTTTCAATATGGTGTTGATTTTGTTTTTCACAGCACCACTAAATTTTTGAATGGTCACGGCACGGCCATTGGCGGTGTATTGCTTGGAAACAACCTGGAGTTAATGAACGGTCATATAACAAAAGTGCATCGCTTATTAGGCGGCAACAGCAATCCCTTTGATGCTTACCTGCTAACGCAGGGAATGAAAACACTGGAGATAAGGATGCAGCGCCATTGTCATAATGCCCTGGAAGTAGCAGCCTTTTTAGAACAGCATCCGGCTATCAGCAAAGTGAATTACCTGGGGCTTTCTTCTCATCCTGATTATTACACGGCTGCCAAACAAATGCGCCATGCCGGCGCTATGCTCAGTTTTGAAATGAAAGACGGATTAGAAGCGGCAAAAAAATTCATAAACAAATTACAGATGTGTATCCGTGCCGTTTCGTTGGGTACTTGCGATACATTGCTTTGTCACCCGGCAAGCATGACACACCACGGTGTACCCAAAGAAAAAAGAGAACAATACGGCATCACCGACGGGTTGATACGCATGAGCGTAGGCATTGAGAACATACAGGATATTTTGATGGACCTGGACCAGGCATTGTCTTAACAAAAAATGAAGAATTAAAAAAATGGGTACTATAATAAGAAGAGCCGTAAAAGAAGATTGCAAAAGAATGATGGAGCTGGTTCATGAACTGGCCGTGTATGAAAAAGAACCGGATGCAGTTACTGTAAGCTTTGAACATTTTGTGGAAAGTGGTTTTGGAGAAAATCCTATTTGGTATGCTTTTGTTGCCGAGATCCCCTCCGCTTCGGTCTCCGCGTCACCCTCTCCTGTTGGAGAGGGCCGGGGTGAGGTTGTTGGCTTTGCCCTCTGGTATATCCGATACAGTACCTGGAAGGGGCAACGGCTTTACCTCGAAGATTTTTTGGTATCTGACAAAATGCGTGGCCACGGCATCGGCAAATTATTATTCGACCGGCTCATTGAAGAGTGTAAAGAAAAAAAATACAGCGGCATGGTATGGCAGGTGCTCGACTGGAATGAACCGGCGATCAATTTTTATAAGAAGTATCCGAATGTTAGTATAGACAGTGGCTGGCTGAATTGCAGTATCAACTTTTAATGATTGCCCGTACCTTTGCAGCACATAAAATGATCTGACGTCCTCGTCTGATCATTTCAATTACAAAAACTAAACAATTGGTCAGACGAGGGCGTCAGACCAAGTGAAAAATTATGGCTGAAAAGATAACCATGGCCTCCAACGGCAAACTGAACGTACCCAACAACCCCATCATCCCATTCATTGAAGGCGACGGCATTGGACCGGAGATATGGAAAGTGGCACAGAAAGTATTTGATACGGCCGTGGCCAAAGCTTACAATGGCAACCGAAAGATTGAATGGAAAGAAATGCTTGCCGGAGAAAAAGCATTTAAACAAACCGGTGAATGGCTGCCGGCCGCCACCCTGCAAACAGCTAAAGATTATATTATCTCTATCAAGGGACCATTAACCACTCCCATCGGTGGCGGTATCCGTTCATTGAACGTAGCCATGCGGCAGGACCTTGACCTGTACGCCTGCGTTCGGCCCGTGAAATGGTTCAAAGGGGTTCCCTCTCCCGTTGTTCATCCCGAACAGGTGAACATGACCATCTTCCGGGAAAACACCGAAGATATTTATGCCGGCATCGAATGGATGGCCGGTTCACCGGAAGCGAAGAAGTTTGAAAAATTCTTACTGGAAGAAATGGGCGTAACAAGCGTACGTTTCCCCGGCGATTCCAGCTATGGTGTAAAACCGGTTTCTGCAGAAGGCAGCAAACGACTGGTAAGAGCTGCTATTATATATGCACTGGAAAACGATCTGCCTTCCGTTACCCTGGTACACAAGGGCAATATCATGAAATTCACCGAAGGTGGTTTTAAGAACTGGGGCTACGAAGTGGCCCGACAGGAATACGGCGATAAAACCTTTACCTGGGACGAATGGGACCAACTGAAAAAAGAACACGGCGAAGCACATGCCAACGAAGTGCAGCGCAAAGCCCTGCACGATGGAAAATTGCTGGTGAAAGACATCATTGCTGATAATTTTTTGCAGCAGATACTCATTAGCCCGAAAGATTTTTCAGTAGTTGCCACGTTGAATTTAAATGGTGATTATATATCAGATGCGCTGGCTGCAGAAGTAGGTGGCATTGGTATTGCTCCCGGGGCAAACATTAATTACAAAACCGGCTATGCCGTTTTTGAAGCAACACACGGCACAGCACCAAAGTTTGCCGGCACCGACAGCATGAATCCATCTTCGGTGATCCTCAGCGGTTGCATGATGCTGGATTATATGGGCTGGAAGGAAGCTGCAGAACTGATCACCTCTGCACTGCAGGCAGCCATCATGCGCAAAAGGGTAACCATCGATTTTTATAATTTAATGAGCGGCGCCACCCTTTTAAAAACAAGTGAGTTCGGCGAAGAGATCATTGCCGACATGGGTGCTGTGGTAGCTGATTTTCAGTTGAAGAAATCGACGGGTTTGTAAGACGGATGCTGGATACAAGATGCTGGATGCTGGAAAAAGTACAAAATTTTCTGAGGTAAAACATAAATACCCGATTCGTAGATTGAATAGCTTAGGGCAAAAAAATCATGAGCTACAAAAATCTAGACGTTTGGAAATTGGCAAGGATAGCAGTGATTGAAATACATTCTATGTCCTTTACCCTGCCAAAATTTGAACTTCTTGAAGAAGCCCAGCAAATACGAAGGTCAAGCAAAACAGTAAAGAGTTGTATCGTGGAAGGGTATGCAGAAGAAGATATAAAGCTGATTATATTAAGTTCCTGATCTATGCTCTTTCCTCAAATGATGAAACCATTGACCACCTTGAAACATTATTTGAAACAGCATCCCTCAAAGACGAGTCCCTGTATAACTCCCTTCATAGTAAAGTAGAAGAGTTAGGAAAAAAACTAAATAACTTTATACAGGCAGTCGAACGGAGTCATAATGAATTTCAGTCTTAGCAGGGTCCCTATCCAGTATCAAGAATCCAGTATCCAGTTTCCGTTCCATAATGTACATTTGCACAACTATAAATTAATCTTAAATTATGGCAAAAATAAAAGTAGCAAACCCCGTAGTTGAACTGGACGGCGATGAGATGACCCGTATCATCTGGAAATTCATTAAAGACAAACTGATCCTTCCTTACCTGGATGTTCCCATTCAGTATTACGACCTGGGTATGGAATACCGTGACCAGACCGACGACCAGGTGACCATAGATGCAGCCAATGCCATCAAAGCCTGCGGCGTGGGTATCAAATGCGCCACCATTACACCCGATGAAGCCCGGGTAAAAGAATTCAACCTGAAACAGATGTGGAAGAGCCCCAACGGCACCATTCGTAATATTTTAGACGGTACTGTTTTCCGTGAGCCCATCGTTATGCAGAATGTGCCAAGATTAGTTACCAACTGGACGGCTCCCATCATCGTTGGCCGTCATGCATTTGGTGATCAGTACCGGGCCACCGATACAGTGATAAAAGGAAAAGGAAAACTCACCATGACCTTTACTCCCGAAGGCGGAGGCGAAGCACAGACATTTGAAGTGTACAATTATAAAGGCAATGGCGTTGCCCTGTGCATGTATAATACCGATGAAAGTATTTATGGTTTTGCAAGAAGCTGCTTCAACATGGCGCTCAGCAAAAAATGGCCACTCTATCTTTCTACAAAAAATACCATCCTTAAAAAATATGATGGCCGCTTTAAGGATATTTTTGAAGAAGTGTATCAGAATGAATTCAAGACTTCCTTTGAAGCAGCGAAAATAGTTTACGAACACCGCCTCATCGATGATATGGTTGCCAGCGCCTTGAAATGGAACGGCAATTTTGTTTGGGCCTGTAAAAATTATGACGGCGATGTACAAAGCGATACCGTAGCACAGGGTTTTGGTTCATTAGGATTGATGACCTCGGTATTGGTTACTCCCGATGGAAAGACCATGGAAGCAGAAGCGGCACACGGCACCGTAACCCGCCACTACCGTGATCACCAGGCAGGCAAGCGAACATCTACCAATCCTATTGCATCCATCTTTGCATGGACGAGAGGACTTGCCTTCCGTGGCAAATTAGATAACAACCAGCCACTGATCGATTTCTGCAATGCACTGGAAGCTGTTTGTATTGAAACTGTTGAAAGCGGCAAGATGACAAAAGACCTGGCCGTTTGTATCCACGGTAATAAAGTAAATCACGGCGATCATTATTTATACACCGAAGAGTTTTTGGATGCGATCGATGCCAATTTGAAGAAGAAGATGGGAATGTAAAATCCAGATACGGGATACAAGATGCCGGATGATACCTGAAATTCAAAAGCATCTCATTATTTGAGCGTCATCTTGTATCTTGTATCAATTCACTATGAACGCCTCTACATCAAATGATCCCCTTCACGGCAAAACACTCGAAATGATTGTAACACATTTGGTGGAAATGTATGGGTGGGAGGAACCGGGAAAGCTCATACCCATCAATTGTTTCAAAAGCAACCCCAGTATCAAATCCAGCCTTAAATTCTTACGTAAAACACCCTGGGCCCGTAAAAAGGTGGAAGACCTTTATATCAATGGATAAGGATCAGGATCTTTTCCGGTAATTAATAACCGCCCAGGTATTGAAAAATATTCCCAGCCCCAGTACCGAAAAGAACTGAATTTTTACATCTGCAAAGCCACTTCCTTTTAAAACGATCATGCGCATCACTTCAATAAAATAAGCAACAGGATTTATCTTAGTGATCCATTTAGCCCACTCGGGCATGCTTTCAATGGGCGTATATAATCCACCCAGCAGCATGAAGAGCATCATCACAAAAAAACTTACGAACGTTGCCTGTGTTTGTGTCTCCGCATACGTGGATACCAGTAAACCCACTCCCAGCAGCGTAAAAAGAAATACCATTCCAAAAACATAGATCAGGGCAATGCTGCCAAGCGGGATGATGCTGTAGAACAGCCAGGATACCAGCAAACCAAGCGTGAGCGTTACCAGGCCCATGATCCAGAACGGGATCAGTTTGCCCAGGATGAACTGTACTTTGGTAATGGGCGAAACATTGATCTGTTCAATGGTGCCCACTTCTTTTTCATGAACAATATTTAAGGCTGCCATAAAACTTCCGATCATGGTGAGCAGGGTTACCAGTATGCCCGGCACCATGAAGAATTTATAATTCATGGTGGGGTTATACCAGTTGGAGGATGTGATCTCAATGGTTGGTTGCGTATTGAATTTGGGAGACCGTATCCATTGCATCTGTACCTCCGAATTAAAATCACGGATGATGTTAGCCGCATAAGCACCTCCGAGGTTGGCCTTGGTACCATTCACGGCATTTACTGCAATGAGCATCGACCCTTTGTTCTCCCTTACCAGGTCTTTTTCAAAACCGGCAGGGATCTCAATGATAAGATCTGCCTTATCCGATTCCACCGCTTCCATGGCCTTATTGTATGAGGGTGAAAAATCGGTGAGTTTAAAATAGCCGGATCCTGTTATCTTATTGATGAATTTTTGAGAATAAGATGAATGATCATGATCCACCACCGAAAGCAGTACATTCTTTACTTCGTAATTGGCAGCAAAGGGAAACACCAGCAACTGCACTACCGGCATCACCAGCACCATACGCAGGATGGCCGGGTTACGGAATACCTGGCGGAACTCTTTTTCCAATATCACTAATAAACGTTTCATGCCAGGCGGGTTTTGAATTTTTTAAAACTGATGGCCAGCAGGAATAAAGACATGCCCAGCAGCACCAGTGATTCTTTCCATACGGCGGAAAAACCAAGTCCCTTGATCATCACATCCTTTACAATAAGAAAGAACCATTTCGATGGTACAATGTTGGAAATGATCCGCAAGGGCAACGGCATGCTTTCAATGGGAAACATAAATCCACCGAGCAATAAGGTTGGCAGTAACAATGCCATCAGGGAAAACATCTGTGCTTCCTGTTGCGTTTTGGTAAGATTAGAGATCATCAATCCCAGCGAAACAGCTGTGATGATGAACAGCAGGGATTCTCCCATCAACAAAAGCAGACTGCCGTTGATGGGTACTTCAAGTAATGTTACACTCACGATCAGAATGGTTACCACATTAACCAGTGAAAGAAATATATACGGGATGGCCTTACTTAAGATGAACAACAGGGGTTTTAATGGCGATACCAGCAATACTTCCATGGTATTGATCTCCTTTTCTCTTACGATGGCTACCGAGGTCATCATCGCTGCGATCAGTATCAGTATCATTGCCATTACGCCCGGCACAAAATTGTATGCTCCTTTTAACTGCGGGTTGTATAACATCCGGATTTCCGGCCTGATCGCATAAGGAACCGTCGCCTGCACATTCATTTCTTTCTGGTAATCGCTGATGATATTGGATGCATAGTTGGTTACCGTGGTAGCCGTATTGGGGTCCGATGCATCGGCGATCAGTTGTACCTGTGCATGATTGGTATGCAGTAAAGCTTCCCTGAACCCCGGCTGAAAAACAACCACCAGTCTTATTTTGCCCGTTTTAAAAGCGGCGGCAATATCAGATTGTGTGTTCAGCACCTGCGATACATTAAAGTACCGGCTTGCATCCAGCCGCTGAATAAGGTTACTGCTTGATCCATCCTTTGCATTATCAAGGACTGCAATATTCGAATTCTTTATCTCATTGGTAAGCGCAAATCCAAACAGGATGATCTGCACAATGGGCATCAGGATGATGATGAGCAGCGATTTCCGGTCACGGAAAATGTGACGGAATTCCTTCTTGACGAATATGATGAATTGTTTCATTTTTAATCTGCTGTTCGTTTTGCTCCCCTTGCCAGTTGCAGGAATACTTCATCCATGGAAGCAGCATTGAACATTGTTTTTAAATTTCCTGGCGTATCCAGGGCTTCTATCTTTCCATCCACCATGATGGAGACCCGGTTACAGTACTCCGCTTCATCCATATAATGCGTGGTGACAAAAACCGTGATGCCCTTTTCTGCCGCTTCATAAATTAAATTCCAGAATTCACGGCGGGTTACCGGGTCAACGCCACCCGTTGGTTCATCCAGGAAAACAATTTTGGGTTCATGGAGTATGGCTACCGAAAATGCCAGTTTCTGTTTCCAGCCCAGCGGCAATGACTTCACCAAACTGTTCTCTTCGGCCGTCATCTGCAATTGTTCCAGTAATGAGCTCATCTTTTCTTTTATCACCGGTTTGTTCATGCCGTATATACCGGCATAAAAACGGATATTCTCTTTAACCGTCAGGTCTTCGTACAAGGAAAATTTCTGGCTCATGTACCCTATGTTCTGCTTAATATGTTCTGTTTGTTTATACACATCAAAACCAGCCACAGAGGCCGATCCGGAAGAAGGCATCAGTAAACCGCAGAGCATACGCATGGCCGTTGTTTTACCGGCGCCATTGGCGCCGAGGAAGCCGAATATCTCGCCTTTCTCCACCTCAAAAGATACCTGGTTGGTGGCAATGAAGTCACCAAATTTTTTCGTCAGCTTATCCACCTTTATCACGGTCTCTTTCATGATCTTTTTAATTGTTATTCATCAATTGCATAAAGCAATCCTCAATATCCGGCTGCACTGGTTTTATATCAATGTTCCTGTGTTGATGCCCCTGCAGGTATTTCAAAACCTCATTTTCATCCCCGGTTTCATTTTTCAAAACCAGGTGATGGTATTCGCCAAAACTGTTGCAACTCTCTGTATCGGGGTAATTTTTCAGGTCTTTCAGCAGCCGGTACATTTCTTCAGAACGTACTGCCCAAAGATGTTTGCGAAACTGGCCGATGATATTACCCGGCGTATCGATGCTCATTATTTTTCCTGCCTGCATCAGCACCACCCGGTCGCACATGGCAGCTTCATCCATATAAGGAGTGGAAACCAAAATGGTGATCCCCTGTTTCTTCAGGTTCTTCAGCATCTCCCAGAACTCTTTTCTTGAAACGGCATCAACTCCCGTAGTTGGTTCATCCAGGAACAAAACAGCAGGTTTGTGAATGAGCGCACAACAAAGGGCCAGTTTCTGTTTCATGCCTCCCGATAATTTACC